>JAQVHG010000056.1 GCA_028696365.1 Methanofollis sp. | reverse complement strand
CGCTCGTGGCGATCAGGAACTCGTCCTCCCCGTCGATCTTGTACATCACGTTCTCGAAGTCGGCAAGGTCGGTGACCCCCTCGTACGCCGCCCGGTTCATCATGTACGGGGGCGAGACGGGAGTGTAACCGCGCTCCATCAGCATGTCGAGGGCGTAGCGCTGCAGCGCCATGTCCAGGAGGACAAGGTTACCCTTGAGGAAGTAGAACCCGGCCCCTGAGATCTTGACCGCACGCTCGAAGTCGGCCCAGTCATGCTCGACCGCGAGGGCGCCGTGGTTCTTCAACTCGAACGCCGGGACCTTCGGTTCGCCCCACCGCTTCACCTCGACGTTTTCGGTGTCGTCCTTGCCGACCGGGACACTCTCGTGGAGGATATTGGGGATCCGCATCAGGTAGAAATGGACCCGCTCGTCGATCGCGTCGAGTTCGGTTTCGGCCTCCTTAATCACCTTTGGGAGGTTTGACGCCTCTTCGAGGAGGGGCGCGGTGTCTTCCCCCGCCTTCCTGGCCGCATTGATCTCACGGCCGATCTTGTTACGCCGGCTCCGCAGGCGGTTGACCTCGGTCTGGATCTCCCGGCTCCGTCGGTCCTTCTCCAGTAGGTCGTCGAGCCACGCCAGTTTCTCCTCGTCTCCCCTCTTTGTGAGGTCGGCCCTCACGACCTCTGGATGTTCTCTGATGAACTTCAACTCAAGCATTATCTTCTCTCTCCCTCTCGTGCGCTGAATTCATAAATTGATTCTTTCCTGTCCTGATCAGTTTGGATGTGAGAGGACTTGAGGGTTGCCCGATGGGGACTGGCCCGGATAAAAAAGGATCAGTATCTCCTCCCAGTCTTCCTCTCTTGCTTGAGAGGAGGTGGCCGGAGCCGAACATGAGTCCAGATACTCATAAGTCAGACCTCAGGCACGCGCAATCATGAACAGGATTTGTAGAGAGCTTCACCAGTTCTTGGTGTGAGCATGACTCGCCCGCCTTCCCATAGTCTCTTGCCGGGGGCGGCCAAGCCCCCCGCCAGAGAGATTCATCAAGAGGATTTCTACAGAGCCCATCACCGGGCACTTCAACGAGAGAACCCCACATCCAATTCCTATCCTATTATATCTCCTCAGACTAATTCCATGATATGGTACGTGTCCCTGCAGTCATACTCGGTGCAGGCGTGGTCATCGGCGGCGTCCTCATCCTCGCCCAGCACCTCTTCATCGGGGCCTTCCTCATCATCGTCCTTGGAACTCTGGCGATGTGCCTCTATATCATGGAGGAGACCAAAGACCTCCCAGAAGTCTCGTGCTATCTCTCTGACAATGCAAAGTCGGTGATCGTCACAAATGGAGGGAACGCCCCAGCAAAGGAAGTCCATGTCGCCCTTGTCCCAATGAACGTCGAGTTCGACATCCCAGAACTCGGCATCGACGAGAACTACACCCATCCCCTCTCGTCAATGGCCACTGAACTGAAGGCGGCCATCTCGTATGTAAACAGCAGTGGTCAGAAGCACAGCAAGACCGTGCGACTCTCTGCCCTCGATGAGGCCGACCCCCTCAAACCGATGTTCCCGATGTTTTCCTGGAAAAAAGAGGAGTGAAAAACCGCCCCGAAAATATCAGGAGATCATCTCTCACTTTTTTTCTCTGGAGTCATCCCAAAACTCCCCGGTATTTCGGCTCTGGAGAGAGCCTCCTATTGTGGAGAGAATCCACCCCTTTGACTGGGGGGCTCAATGAAGATCAAAGATCTTCTCAAGCTCGCTCTTCCCCGCTGTCTCTATATAGGATCGAGGCGAGGGTGGTGCATGCTCTCAGGGATCACCCTCAAGACCGTCAGGGCCTGGGACGCCGAGGAGATCGTCGGGCTCTACCGTGCGGGCGAGTGGTGGATGGAGGAGTGGACGGCCCGCGGGATCCCGGCGCTCATCAAGGGGAGTTTCTGCTTCGTCGTCGCTGTCGACAAGGAACGGGCTGTGGGAATGGGACGGGCGATCTCGGACGGGTGCTCTGACGCCTATCTCCAGGACATCATCGTCCTTCCTGAGTACAGAGGATATGGGATCGGGGACGCCATCGTGAAGACCCTCGTCGCGTTCTGTAAGTCCCACGGCCTCACCTGGATCGGGCTCATCGCCCAGCCCGGCACCGTCCAATTTTACAAACGCCACGGGTTTGCCAGGATGGTGGGGCACGTGCCGATGATCCTGAGGGAGGAAGATGATCTCTATTGACGAATTCAGATCGGTCACTCCAGGCGACCGGGCCTTCTTTACCAACCTGTACCGCCGACACCCGCCGGTGCACTCAGACCTGAGCCTCACCACCATGCTCTGCTGGGACCACTATGCCCACTACGAGTACGCCTGCGTCGGCGAAGGGGTCGTGATCATGAGCACCGTCCAGGACGAACGCTCGTTCCGCGGCCCTATCGGTCCTCCAGATCGCGAGAGCCTCGAGGCTGTTCTCGACCTCGCGGCACTGGAGGGCGGGGAGGTGGCATATTACCTCTTTGACGACGCCACCCTCGCCCTGGTGCGCTCATGCTACCCTGCGCTCCCTCTCAGCCCAGACCGTGACTTTGCCGACTATGTATACCGCACAGAAGACCTTGCCGCACTCCCAGGCAGAGACTATCTCACCATCAGAAAACATCTCAACCGTTTCAGGCGCGAGTGCGGGCCTGCGGTCGAGGCGGTCACCCCCTCACTCCTCGACGAGGTGGTCGAGTTTCTGGAGCGGTGGTGCGAGTGGCGCCACTGCGACGACTCTCCGGTCCTCGCCGAGGAGAAGACCGCCCTGCGATACGCGATCGCCCACTTCGAGGACCTCGGAATTGAAGGGATCGCGGTGCGGGTCGAGGACACGATCGCCGGGTGCGCCCTGTACGACCGCCTCAACGAGGATACGGCGGTGGTTCACTTCGAGAAGGGGCTCCCTGACTGCGAAGGGATCTACAAGGCTGTCAACCAGGAGACCGCCCGGAGACTGGCAGGACGCTACACCTATCTGAACCGGGAGTCAGACCTCGGCATCCCCGGGCTGCGGGAGGCAAAACTCCGCTACCACCCCCACCACATGGCCAGGGTCCACATCGCCAGAAAGACCGACCTGGAAAAGAGACATCTATGAATGCGTCGATATGGAGTGGAGCATGATTGAGAGGATATTAGTGGCATACGCGAGCAGGTACGGCTCGACAGAGGAGATCGCCCAGGTCATCGCAGACGAGATCAGGGACCTTGGCTATGAGGTCGACTGCATGAACGTGATGGAGGTCGAAGACGTCACGCCCTACGCCGCCGTCGTCGCCGGCAGCCCGATCTATATGGGCAAGTGGCTCCCTGAGGCGGTCGACCTGGCCAAGCACTTCAGGGTCGAGTTGAACGAGCGTCCGCTCGCTGCCTTTGCAGTCGGATATTCGATGAAAGAGGAGAGCGATCTGATAAAGAAATCGGCTAGGGCCTCGATGAACGAGTTGCGGATGTACGTCCACCCCCAGACCGAGGGGACCTTTGCCGGGAAGTTCGATCCCGAAGGGATGAGCAAGGCTGACCTCCAGATCATGAAGATGGCCAGGGCAACCCCAGGGGACGCAAGGGACTGGACGGCGATCAGGAAGTGGGCCAGGGCCCTGCCTTCTGTCCTCTTCACCCTCAAGGAGTAGGCCAGAACCGTAGAACATAACACCATTTTGGGCATTGTAGAATTCGGCATGAACCTTAGGGCTCAAGCATACGAGATGAAAACTTCTCGTCGCTTGCCCTCTCTCTTTCCAAGACTAGAGAATCAATGGAGACCGTGTTCAATTCGCTACCCCGCCCATCCTAGTCGCGGGGGAGTTTGGGGGGCGGCCAAGCCCCCCGGCGGAAGAGCATCACCACAAAGATATCTACAGTACCCATTTTAGAGACCTTCTACGGCGATCTTTGTGTAGAGAACGGCTCCTTAGAGAAGCAATGGATGGCAACACCCTCATCACGTTCATCCACTCAACCTTCCCGGCCCACTCTTCATCCTGGAGGCCGGAGAACAGCGAATGAAAGGTATCTTCCTGATCCGCCTGTCGCAAGAATAGAGAACTATCCAAACTCTGAAACGCTTTTCTGAGCAATGTTTCAATGTGTACACGTGAACCCGCGGTTCGTGTCCGATTCTACAGACCCGACACAACCTTTATTTTTCAGCATCGCCCTGGTGCGCATCAGGAGAGAGGGCTGGGTTCAATTATCTTGAATCAGGCGTCCGATCACGCTCTCCTTTAATCATGAATACTGGGGGGGGACGATGATGAGAAGACGATACATGATTATCGCGGTGCTCGTGCTGTTACCTGCAGCATTGCTTGCCATGCAGGCGGCGGGCATGGATGGTGCGGAGAGGCAGGTCACCACCGACGAGGCCGATCAGTATATGCCAGTGGTCGACGGCGACCGCATTGTCTGGACCGACACGAGAAACGGGAACGAGGATATCTTTCTCTACAACCTCACGAGTGGGAACCTGACTCAGGTCACCGATGAACCTGAGAGGCAGTACAGCCCGGCTATCTCTGGCACGCGGGTCGTCTGGGCCGACACACGCCACGGGAAGGAGGACATCTATCTCTACGACCTTCAAAGCGGCGAGGAGACCAGGATCACCGACGACCCAGGCGTACAGGGCGATCCCTCAATCGAAGGGGTGCGGATCGCCTGGGCCGACGTGCGGACTCTCAATGTCAATGTCTATCTCTTCGACCTCCGCGTGGGCAACGAGACGCCAGTCACCGAGAGTGTTCCCTTCCAGGGGTATCCCGCGCTCTCCGACGATCTGATCGTCTGGACCGATAACAGGTACTCGAACGCCGACATCTATCTTGGCAACCTCACCACTGGGGAGGAGACCAGACTCACCATCAACGAGGCCGATCAGTACGAGGCGGCATTTGACGGCGACCGGATCGTCTGGACCGACACAAGAAACGAGCACCGCGACATCTATCTCTATGACCTTTCCACCGGCGAGGAGGTGCAGATCACCGACGACCAGGCCGACCAGTACGAACCGGCGATCAGCGGCGAGCGGATCGTCTGGACCGACGAGAGGAATGGGAACCGCGACATCTATCTCTATGACCTCAGAAACGGCGAGGAGAGGCAGGTCACCACCGACGAAGCCGACCAGTATGAGCCAGAGATCAGTGGCGATTATGTTGTCTGGACCGACGAGAGGAATGGGAACCGCGATATCTATCTCTACGACCTCTCTGAACGTGCGAGTACCTGAATAAATGGCTCTGTAGAAATGCTCTTGAGTTATCTCTGCGGGGGGGCGTGCCGCCCACCGGTCCCCCCTGCGCAAGCGATAGGCGGGGGATAGCAATACTCGCTTCATGTTCAATGGATGTGCCTTCCCAGCCCTATCTTCATCCTAGGGGTCCGGGGGCAGAGCCCCCGGCGAGAAGATATGGGAAGACGGGTGGATAGCGCTCGCACCGAGAATTGGCGAGGGGTTCTACAGGGCTGAAGAAATGGCTCTGTAGAGTGTGAGCGGAGCGAACTTGAGAATACAGAGGATCAAAGATTCCAGGTGAAAGATAGAGTTCCGATCTTCTGGGGTTGTAAAATCGGGTCTTTAGATATGCCCTTTTGATGGTTCTCTTCGATGGGGGGGGGCGTGCTGCCCCCAAACCCCCACGCAAGCGATAGGCGGGGTACGGCAACCCCCTCTTCATGGATATTGCTCCGCCTTCCCACCTCAATCTTCATCCCGGGCGGGGGTCAGGAGGCAGCGCCCCCGGCGTGAGCATGAGGGAAGGCAATGGATTCAGTTCATAGGGGGGTTGAGGTGATGAAAAGAAGATGGTTTCTACAGAACTGTAGAATCAGATATGAACTCTGGGTTCAGGTATACGCGGTGAACATGAACGTGGGTCTCTGTGTTCCTCCTTCTGAGCAGGACACCACGCGGGAAGATCATCGAATGGCCGCCACCGCCTATCCTCATCGTGGGGGATCCTGGGGGTCTCCCCCCAGCGCGAGATGACAGGAAAGATCCTATTGATGAGGGCGGCTATGCAGAGCGACGTGTCTCCTCGCATCATCGTGCCAGGGGTGAGTGTCACCCAGACCTCCGTCGAAGAGAACAATCAAGATAATTTCTACAGAGCCGATTTTCAATAGAGTCCTCGACACGAAGATCCGGGAAAGCACGCCGATTATACAAGTTCGACCATACAAATTCAAACCCCCATAAACCACGGTGTGCATACTCTCTTCTGATCGACATGGAGCCTCCATGCTCAGAGATCACATATAACTCAGAGACGAACTTCTCATCTGGGCAACGGCCGCGCCACCGATGCCTGAGAGAAGGAGATGGAGCCATGCAACATCTATCGGTAGTGGGGGGCGGCAGCGTCATTCTGATCATATTCATTGGAATTGTTCTGGCATCTCCGGCATCCGCCCTTGAGATCCCGGCACCAGATCCCGAGAGGATCGAGCAGACGACCTACGACCTCTGCACCTTCGAGCGGGCCCTCGGGTCTGAAGAGCGGGTCGAGGCAGCAACCTACATTGCCGAGACGATGGAGGAGTATGGGCTATCGGTCGGCACAGAGAGGTTTGCATATACGAACTGCTATTTTGATCCCGAACTCAGTCTCTCTTCGAATATCATCGGTGTCAGGGAGGGAGCGACCGACGAGATCGTCGTTATCTGCGCTCACTATGACACCGCTGATCCCGAGACGCCCGGTGCCGACGACAATGCCGCGGGTGTGGCCACGATGCTCGAGGTCGCGAGGATCCTCGAAGACATCACCCTGAACCGGACCATCTATTTCATCGCCTTCGGTGGGGAGGAGACCGGGCTTGACGGGAGCAGGCGGTGGTTGGCCGACAACCCTGACCTCCACGACAGGATCGTCTTCGCGATAAGCCTCGACTGTGTGGCTTTAGGGGACCGGTTGCATATCTCGGTGCTCCCTCAACATCGGTGGATCCTCAATACACTACCCTCCTCAACATGCCTCGATGAGGTGACGATGCACCTGCCGTCCGCCGCAGCCGAGGGAGACGAAGACTCCTTCCGTGCCGCCATGATACCGGCGCTCAGGATCTATGAGGAGGAGAGCCGCCAGATCATGCACACGCCAGACGACCGGCCCGAATGCCTCAACTACACGCTTGCTGCCGAGTGCGCACGCATCGTCGCCGGGACGGTGGTAGGGTCCGACGTAGCCGCCGGCGATCCGGCGCCCGGGATCGATCTCAGGGTCGAGGACGGAACGATCGTCTTCACCCGACCAGAAGATACAATCGTCGAGGTGATCGTGGACGGCACCAGCCTCGGAGTGCTCCCCTCTGGTTCGGTTACTCTCCCTGAAGGCCCTCACACCGTGCAGGCGATCACCTATGGGCCCGGGGGGAGCAGGAGCGTCACGACGATCACAGGGATAGGAGTGGAGACCGAGCTGCCGGACGCATCGGGCAACGCCGTCGCCATACAGTGGGGAGGTGAACGGGAAGTCATCTATGCCACCTTTGCGTCTGTCCAACTCTCCTACCATCTAGAAAATCCCGATGAGGTGACACAGGTCGACGGCTACTTTGACGGGATACTGATACAGAACCTTGACAATGATCATCCTGTGGTCCCTACCTCAGGGCCGCACACCTTCATAGTCGTCGCATATGGGAGCGATGGTGAGGTCATCGGGGCCAACCAGACAGCATTTACCATACAGAAATTCAGGATCGTGGACTTCGACGGAGGACTCCTCCAGGTCGATGAGACCGGGGGGGCCTCCTGCTCAGCATCGACACGCCCGACGTACTCCTGCGCATACAGCCCTGACGAAGACTATCGCGTCGTGGTAGGGTGCGAGTACGTAGATACTGCAGATGCCTTCCTGCAGACGGCGGCGTTCTGGGTGGGGGAAAGGGAGTATCACATCTATGACATCCCATTCCTCGATAATTCACAGAGACATGAGATCGCGCTCCGACTGGAACCAGAGGGTCCGGGAACGTATCAATGGAACATTTCCTGTAGCAGGGGGGACAAAAACGCCGTCGGCAGTGGGAGCGTTATCTTCTATTGATGTAATTCTTCAAAAAAGGACCCTGTAGAAACCCTCCCCTATTGTGGTGAGAATGTGTGTCGCCCGCCTCCCCCTCGTTTTTCGCCGGGGGCGCTGCCCATGGACCCCCGAGATCAAGACAGGGCCGAAGGCACAATTGGTGACCTGAAGAGAGAGGTGCAACCCCCGGCGCGATTGAGGTGGGAAGGCCTTACAATATCTATGGGGGTCTCTACAGAACCCAAAAAAAGAGAGAGAAATCACTCCTCTTCATGGACATGTTTTGTGCCCCCCACCGGCACCGCTGCCACCGGGTGACTGTCAGGTTCACGCCTGACGATCACCGGTTGCTCGGCAAGTTCGGGCCATTTCAGGACATTGCCATCGGTATCCCTGAGCGGCACCGGCGGGTGAGAGGCCTGGGTCAGGACCGAGACGACGAACATCGCCGCCCCTGCCACCGCCGTCGGGACGAAGGTGAAGAAGACCGTCCACTCGTTGTCTGGTGGGACAAGGGTGAACGCCCCTTCCTGAAGAGAGAGGGCGGCGATCCCGGCAAGGGTAGTGACAAATCCGCCGAGCATCGAGGCGATCGCTCCTGGTGTGTTCGCACGCTTCCAGAAGAGTCCGCAGACCACCGTCCAGAAGAGGCAGGCAAAGAGGAGCGTAAACCCGAAGATCATCAGGTCATAGACCCCAGTGGCGGTGAAACTGATCCCAATGCAGAGCAGACCGATGGCGACGACCAGGAGCCTAGTAATCCTGAGCACCCTCCGCTCCTGATGCATATGGTCTGAGACCGAGCCGTGGATAAAGTTGGTCGAGATGACCGCCGCGGCGGCGAAGATCGCTGAACTCGCGGTGGACATGATCGCCGCGACCAGCGACCCGACAAAGAGGGCCATCATCCAGGGGGAGAGGAGGGTCTTGGCGAGGTAGGGGACGATCAACTCGGGATCCTGCGCCAGGAGCGCTCCGTCGATGAGCCCGGTGTTCACCATCACGATCCCGACCAGGCCGAGGACGATGGGCCCGAGGCCTGCGACCCAGTACAGCCCGGTCCCGAAGAGGAGACCCTGCCTGGCCGCATTATCATCCCGTGCGCAGAAGACCCGCTGCGAGATGTCCAGGGAGGCGAGGCTCCCAAGACCCATCCCGCACCAGGCCGCAAACCAGGCCATGATCCCGGTGAGGCTCCACCCGATCCCGCTCGGCGAGGCGTCGTTAGGGAGGATCGACCAGAAGTCCTCAGGGGTGTTGGCCGCGAGGGCGTCGAGCCCGCCGACATAGGAGATGCCGGTCGGTATGAGGACTGCAAGCCCGAGGAGGATCAGGACCATCTGGATGTTGTCGGTGATGATCACCGCGAGCATCCCGCCAAGATAGGTGTAGATGATCACGATCAGCCCGGCAAAGACCGCACTCTCCATGGCCGGGAGGCCGATGAGGACGTTGAGGATCTTGCCGATGGCCAGGATCTGGACCGAGGTCCAGAAGATGAGGGTGGGCAGGGAGAGAAAGGAGGCGACAAGCGAGCCCTTCATCCCGTACCTGAGATAGTACATCTCCCCTAGCGAAGCGATCTTCATCTTCCGCAAGATGGTGACGAAGAACGCCGCCATCAGGAGAAGCGTGATACCTGAGGCCCAGGGGTCGGCGATGGTGGCAAGGAGATGCCCATCGTACGCCGCACCGGCCCCACCAAGAAGGGTGCCCCCGCCCCAGAAGGTGGCGAAAAGGGTGCCCCCAATCAGGAGAGGGCCAACATTCCGGTTTGCAACCAGGTACCCCTTCGAGGTCTCGACCGCGCCCCTGCGCTGGACAAAAAAGCCGATTGCAAGCATCAGGGCGAGGTACAGCAGGATAATTATGAGTTCTATGCTCATCAGGCGACAACTAATATTTTCCCGGAGGTTTTTGAGAATTTCGGATGGAACCACAAGAGTAAAAAAGAGATTTCTGCACTCGAACCCAGGAAAAGAGACAGTACTGACAGAATCCAGAGATAATGAGAGATGTCCAGAAAGTCTGAAAAAGAGCCTTGCGCGCACCGGCGGGAGCACCTTCTGGCATAGAATGGGTACGGGGGATGACTGCCAGGGTGACCTGCCGCAGGGTCACGTCCCCCTGGCATGATCCTATACAGGTGTCAGAGGTGTGGGGCGGTGAGGTTCAGTCCGGACAGGGAATGAAAAGGATGAGGTGGATTACGTCTCCACCGGTTGCACAAACACGATGACCAACACCAGGCGGTGTCACGAACGAGGTACCAGCGGTGAATAGGGTTTTCCTCTGCTCCCATGTGTTCTTTCGCTTTTCGCATTGCAAGCGTCCCGTTATAGAAGGTAGCTGTTCCAATCAAGAAACCTGAGACTTTGTCGGGTAGAGGCGATACCGATATCCTTTCATCTGC
>JAQVHG010000055.1 GCA_028696365.1 Methanofollis sp. | reverse complement strand
GATCTCCTGGCGAGCCAGGGCATTGTCGTCGATGATCAGTTTAGCGTCTGCGGCATAGACCCCATTGGGAGTGGTAACCAGCGGGTTGATCTCGGCAAGGAGAGCGTCCCGGTCGCAGAAGACATGATAGAGTTTGTTGATGGTCTCTCCGACCTCGGCAGGAGCATCCCTGATCAGTTCACGCAGGAGAAACTTTGGGATATTGCGCAGGAGCGGGGTAAACGAGACCTTCCTGATCGCATCCGGGTTCTTCCTCGCGGTCTCTTCGATATCGACCCCGCCGATGTCGGCGAAGAGGACGACCGGCTGTTTGGTCGAGCGGTCCATGGTGATGCTCACATAGTATTCGTGCTGGATGTCCAGGCGCTCCTCGATGAGGACACGTGCGACCTTGACGCCTTTGATCTTCCTGGCAAAGAGTTTCCTGGCGGCCAGGACCGCGGTGTCGGTATTGGCCATCAGGACGCCGCCGGCCTTGCCTCGTCCACCTACGTCGACCTGGGCCTTAACCACGACTTCTGGTCCGACCTTGCGGAGGTTGAGGACTGCTTCCTCATGGTCGCTGATCAGGATACCCTTTGGCACTTGAATGCCTTGTTGTTTAAAAAGTTCTTTTGCTTCAAATTCAAGCAGTTTCATCTTGCATACTCCTTGTGCCGAGGTCAAAGCCGAGTTTCAACGCCCGCATATTGAGGTCTTCGGTCCCCTTTGGGACAGAGTCAAGGACAGCCTTCTCGATTGCTTCCCTGGAGACGATTCTGGTGGTTGCCACAAGCGCCCCAAGCATCACGATATTTGCAACAATCACCCGGTTGAGGGTGAACTTTGCCTCGTAGGTTGCAGGAATAGGATAGTGTCGGCACCTTGGCCGGTCTTGGACGAGGCCGTCGTCGAGGATCATCATCGCGTCCTCAGGCGCTCTGGCCCCGTATTTGAGGAATCCTTCCTGCGACATGATCACATAGATGTCTGGCCTGGTCACCTCAGGGTACAGCACCGGTTCGTCGTCGATGACGACAGCACTCATCGATGCTCCGCCCCTTGCCTCAGGCCCGTAGACCTGGGTCTGGACGGCGTACTTCTCGTCGTAGATCGCCGCCGCCCGCCCGAGGATGACGGCTGAGAGGATGATCCCCTGACCACCGAAGCCCGAGAAACGAATTTCGTGTCTCATTCTTCAGGCACCCCCATTGCCGGACGATGCCGCCTGACAAACTCTCCTACCGGGAACTTGTCCTCAGGGAGAGGGCGACCTTCTGCCTCCATCTGTTTCCATTTCTTCATCAGGACTGAGTGGTCCCGCATCCACTGGACCATCAACCTGGCGTCACGGAGTTTGTTCCGCCGCCCGTAGCCGGTCGGGCACTGGACCATGGCCTCGATGAAGGAGAGCCCGGGGGTCTCCAGTCCAGCCTTCACTGCCCTGGTCAGTTCTTTCACATGGTAGGAGGTCCACCGGGAGACATAGTTCGCCCCTGCCGCCGTTGCTAAGGAAGCGAGGTCGAAGGGGGCCTCGTCGCACCCATACGGTGTCGTCGTTGAGATGGCTCCGAGCGGGGTGCACGGGCTCCCCTGCCCGCCGGTCATCCCATAGATGTAGTTGTTCATGCAGACGACCGTGAGGTCGATGTTCCGCCGGCAGGCATGGATGAAGTGGTTGCCCCCGATGGCCGCCAGGTCACCGTCGCCGGTGAAGACCACCACATGGAGGTCTGGCCGGCAGAGTTTCACCCCGGTGGCGAAGGGGATCGCCCGTCCGTGGGTGGTGTGGAGGGAGTCGGTGATAATGTAGCCTGGCGCCCTTGATGAGCATCCTATCCCTGAGATAAAGACCGTGTTTTCCGGCTCCCAGCCCATCTGGTTCACGGCGTTGAGGGTGCAGTTGATCACCGTGCCGTTCCCGCACCCGGTGCAGTAGATGTGGGGCATGCGGTCTTCCCGCAGCCATTCCCGAAAGTCTTTCACAGGTATCCCTCCGCGATCTCAGCGAGTTGTGCTGGGGTGTGCAGTTCGCCGCCGAGTTCTGGGATCGGGACGACCGGCACCGCGGTGTGCCTGGCAGCCTCCCGTGCGATCTGCCCGAGGTTTAGTTCAGGGACTAAAAAGACCCTGGCATTCTTGAACTCATGCAGAGCAAAATCAGGGAAGGGCCAGACCACCCGCAGGCGCAGGGAGCCGACCCGCTCGTCGTCCATGTCCCTGACTGTCTGTTTCACTGAGCGTGCTGGCGAGCCGTACGAGACAAAGACTACCTCGGCGTCGGGGTTGGTTACCTCGTAGTCGGCCATCTCATGGCGTGCCTCTTCGACCTTCCCGACCAGTCTCCTGACCAGGCGGTCGTGAACCCCGGGGTCGGTGGAGGAGGGGTAGCCCCGCTCGTCGTGGGTGAGCCCGGTCACGTGGACGCCGTGGCCCTGGCCGAAGGTGGGGAACCCTGGGACGCCATCCTCGCCCGCGGCAAAGGGAAGCGCCCCTTTCTCAAGTTGACGGCGCTCCACGATCTCGACGGTGTCAGGCACTTCGATACGCTCGCGCATATGGGCGATGATCTCGTCGGCCATCACAAAGGTTGGCACCCGGTAGCGGTCGGCAAGGTTGAAGGCCTTTGCAGTCAGTTCGTACATCTCCTGGACCGAGGCCGGGCTCACGGCGATGATGCTGGAGTCGCCGTGCGACCCGAAGCGGCACTGCATCATGTCGCCCTGCGAGGCGCGGGTCGGCTGGCCGGTGCTCGGCCCCCCGCGCTGGACGTTGACGATGACGCACGGGGTCTCGGTCATGATGGCATACCCAATGTTCTCCATCATCAGGGAGAACCCGGGGCCAGAGGTGGCGGTCATCGATCTTGTCCCGGTCCATGAGGCGCCGATCACTGAGGCGATGCTTGCGAGTTCGTCTTCCATCTGGACAAAGACGCCGCCGATCTTTGGGAGGCGTCTGGCCATGTGCTCGGCGACCTCGGTCGAGGGCGTGATCGGGTAGCCTCCGAAAAAGCGGCACCCGGCCGCCAGAGCCCCTTCGGCACAGGCGATGTTGCCCTGCCAGAATTCAAGTCGTGTCACTCTTCCACCACCACCTTCTCCGGCGAGTAGGGGTCTTCGTCCACCCAGGTGATCGCCTGATCTGGGCATATCATCTGGCAGACACCGCAGAGCACCCGCCCGTAGAGTTTTTGGAGGCGGCAGTTGGTGCAGCGTTCAGGACGGTCGAGGACAGGCACCACCACACCTTTGTGGTTCGGCTTTGTTCCCTCTTGGAAGATCTTGTATGGGCAGACCAGGGTGCAGAGGTTGCAGCCTTTACACCTGGTCTCGTCGATGATGAGTTTCATAAATCCGGTCCTTTATAACTATTGAACTCCTGGCTAAATTGTAGTTTTGCCTTTTGCATCACGGCTGCAAAGAGGTCGCCGCCGTGGGCGTCGATCCCGACGATGAGGGGGAGGTGGTCGAGTTCGATCTCCCAGACCGCCTCGGCCATCCCAAGGTCTTCGAAGGAGACGCCTTTCACTTGCATCCTTGCGGCGGCGAGGGCAGCGCACCCGCCGGTGAAGGCAAGGTAGACGGCCCGGCCGCGGAGTTCTTCCCTGACCTGCTCGTCCATCCCGCCTTTGCCGACAAGGGCTCGGACGCCTGCGTCGAGGAGGAATCCAGAGAGGGCGTTCATCCGTGCCGAGGTGGTTGGGCCTGCGGCGACGACCTCGTGCCCCCTGATCACTGGGCCACAGTGGTAGACCGCCGCCCCAATGGGGTCAAAGGGGATGCCTTCTTCTCTCATCCGTAGGTGCGCTTCGTCCCGTGCAGTATAGACGGTCCCTGAGAGGGTGACCGCGTCGCCCGCCCGCAGGTCGAGGACTTCGTCGCCGAGCGGGGTCTTCAGGTCCATTATTCCACCTCCACAGTCCTGGTCGCCCGTCGGTTTGCCCAGCACTGGACATTGACCGCCACCGGGAGGGAGGCGGTATGGCAATGGCCGCGTCTTACCTTCACCGCCAGGGCGGTGGTGGTGCCCCCAAGCCCCATCGGCCCGATCCCAAGGTTGTTGACGGCGTCGCAGATCTCCTGTTCAAAGGGGTCCATCTCGTCGATCGGGAGAAGAAGTGCTTCTTTTGCGAGTGCCGCCGCCCCGTCGAAGGTGGCGCCGATCCCGATCCCGAGGACGACCGGCGGGCAGGGTTTGCCGCCGGCGAGGAGCATGGTCTCTGCGACAAACCGGGTGATCTCGTCTTTCTGCGAGGGGAGGAGCATCGCGATCCGCGAGCAGTTCTCGGCACCCGCGCCCTTCGGGAGGACAGTGATCGTCAACTCGTCGCCTGGCTGCACATGGACCGCCGGCATTCCGTCCCCCGTGTTATCGGTAGTATTCTCTCGTGTGAAGGGGTCGACGACATTGGGCCTGAGTGGGATTGAGTTCGTCGCCTGGCGCACCCCCTCTGCGAGTGCTTCATAGAGTGTTTCTGTCGCCGGGACCGAAGGAGGGAGGGTGAGGTAGATGACCGGCACCCCCGTGTCCTGGCAGAGTGGGAGCCCGCGCTCCTCGGCATAATGTATGTTCTCCCTGATGTTCTCGAGTTGGGCCCGTGCGGTGGGGTCCTTCTCTCTCTCGAGTGCCCGACCGATCGCTGCGTTCACGTCGGAGGGGAGGGAGGTCTCGGCCTCAAGAAGTGCAGACGCGGTTGCCGCGGCGACTGCTTCCAGAAGTCCGGATGACACGCTCTCCATCACCGAATATAATGGATGAGGAGGGCTAAAAAATATACTGTCAAACTCGTCTCTCCTCCTATCTCGCAGCAGGGGAGAGAAAAAAAAGAAGAATATTTAGTGCTGTGCCTTCTCTTCGATGACGATGCGGGTCGGTGACGGAAGTTTGTAACCGCCGTGCTTGAGGGCGTCCTTTGCCTTCTCGATCTGGTTCTTATTGGTATAAACCGTGAAGATCTTCTGGCCTGGATCGACTCTGGCAGCCGTTCCTACCGCCTTACCGAAGGCCATCCGCATCCCTTCAGAGACACGGTCTGCACCGGCACCGGTGGCCTGCTTGTTCTCACGCAGTACATGATGTGGGTAGGTGCGGAGCTTGAGATGATATCCTAAACGTCCTACCCCAAGCATCAGACGCCTGTTGATGTTGATACGCGCTGCCTCAAGCGCAGTGTGGCGGATCTGACAGGCCTCCTCCACCACAAGGCTGACCTCCACCGGGAAATCGCCGCTGAGGTTGCCCATATCGAACTGCACAATCCTGCTGCCGGGCACACCGCCCATATATTCTCGCCGAGTATATGCCTTCTTGGCGAGATTCCTATACATTACTCCAGGTTTACGTACCATTCCTCACAACGCCTCGCCGTAAGTTCGTGCTTTATAAGATGGTGATTTTTCCTAATAAAGGTTACTGGAGGGAGGAGAATTGCGCATGACGCAAAATCCTGCCATCCCGGAGATCCTGGGTGCAGGGTGTTTCAGGCACTGTTGAAACCTCTATCTGTCTTTTGTACTCTTCTGTCCTGGGCATTTTTATAATATCTCGCGCCGCCCATCCCTCTGTTTCTGGCACCTCGGGAGAGCGGGAGGGACGGGAAGGCAGAGAGCACTCCTAGAAAGGGTCACCATGAGCATATCCCAAAACACTCTTTGGGTGACTATCTCCTCGAACCGAAGCACTTCCTTCTAGGGGATTCTGAACCCTCTCCTCCACTGGGAGTCTTGCCGCCCCCCGGACACCCCCTATGACGAAGAGAGGCAGGGGCGGCGAAGGTGGAATGTTCACACCGGCTGTCATGAAGTGAGATGAGGAATTGGCTCTGTAGAATTCGGCACGAGGCGATATCACGCCTCAGGCATGCGGGATGAAATTTCCTGTTGCTGGATCATTTTTTTAAGACCGAGAATCGGTGAGGGCTTTGTTCCATCGCCACCTCTGGCCCCTTCGGATGAAGATAGAGATGGGGAGGCAGAGTACATGGTTCTTGAAGAAGAAATGTGCCGT
Source organism: Methanofollis sp. (assembly GCA_028696365.1). GTDB lineage: Archaea > Halobacteriota > Methanomicrobia > Methanomicrobiales > Methanofollaceae > Methanofollis. The sequence continues at coordinate 4,483 of JAQVHG010000055.1, read as the reverse complement.
CCTCGACCTTTTCGTGCGGTGGGGGCCCGGGGGGTGCAACCCCCCGCCGCCGAGAGGGATCAGGAGGATTTCTACAGAGCCGAAATAATGCCCTTCATTAGATCCATCGCCGCCAGATGGACTACAGGGGGGGGTCACCCTGTGGCAATGCTGTATCCCTTAGCCCCATAGGGGGACACTGCCTCTGATTTTTCTTCAACATATTGGGCCAGCGAGGGGTCATAGCGTGTTGCATTCTGGAAACACAGCTCTGCTTCAGGACCATTCTCCATATTCAGATAGATGATCCCCTTGAGGTACCAGGCAAGCCCGTACTCTGGGTCCAGTTCGAGGGCGTGATTGCAACTTGCCAGGGCCTCGTCATACTGATTGTAATTGTTGTTGTAGAACATCCCCCTGATGCACCATGCGGTGGCGTTCTCGGGATCTGAATTGACGAGTTCGTCGTAATATTCCTGGCTCTCGTTCACCCGCTCTTTGAACTGGGAGAGGTTGGAGCTATCCGTTTTTCCGGTGTCGGCGGTGATGCACCCGCTGGTATACAAAATCAGAATGCCGATACCGCAGAGCGATAATTTGGGGATTAAGGACTTCATTTCTTGATCATTCATTTAGTATTATATATCGTTGTGGACTGGTCCGTCTGATCGATCGACGTGCCTTCCTCAACGTTCGCGCCGGGGGCTTTGCCCCAGGAACCCCTGGGATGAAGATTGGATCGAGAAGGCAAAAAAGTCCTGAAAGAGGAGAATGCTGCCACCGCCTCTCCTCTCTCCTTGGGGGGTCCGGGGGTTTCCCCCGGCGCGAGACGGCAGGAAAGATCCCGTGATGAGGGCGGCACGTCTGATCATCACGCCTTCCTCAACGCTCGCGCCGGGGGCTCTCTCAAAAATTGGCTCTGTAGAAGACCTCACTTTTATTGAGTATGATTCAACCGCCATCCCATATCTTCTCGCCGGGGGCTCTGCCCCCGGACCCCCGGGATGGCGATTGGGACGGGAAGGCAAAAATCAATGACCAGACCATAGAGAGTTACTGCCGTCCGCTACCTATCTTTGCGTGGGGGACGGGGGGTGCAACCCCCCGCAGAGTTAGTCATCCAGAGCATTTCTACAAAGCCCGAAAATTGAAAATTTTCTCATGCCCGCTACCTATCTTTGCGTGGGGGTTCGGGGGTGAAAACACTCCATCAATCAAAAAAAGTATCCCGGCCCGCCCCCCTGGGGCCGTTACCGCGCCCCTCACTCGTTCCCGTTATGGATCAATGAGAGGACGTAGCGGCGCACCTGGGCGAACTCGAGACTCGTCCGTTCACGGGGCCGTTCCTGCTCGACCGTGACGATCTCCCTCACCTCTGAAGGCCTCGGGGAGAGGACGACGACCCGGTCGGAGAGATAGACTGCCTCATCCACGCTGTGCGTGACAAAGATCACGGTCTTTTTTGTCTTCTTCCAGATCTCGAGGAGTTCTTTCTGCATCGTGTTCCTGGTCTGGGCGTCGAGGGCCCCGAAGGGCTCGTCCATCAGGAGAACCTGAGGCTCAGAACAGAGGGCGCGTGCCACCGCCACCCGCTGGCGCATACCGCCAGAGAGTTCATACGGGTAACTCCCCTCAAACTCTTTGAGCCCGACGAGGTCGAGGTACTCTCGTGCCTTCGCGTACCGCTCCTCTTTGGAGATACCTCGCACTTCGAGTCCGAAGGCGGTGTTATCTATGATCGTCCGCCAGGGGTACAGGGAGTACTCCTGGAAGATCATGGCAAGTTCAGGCGCCGGTCCGGTGATCTCGCGACCGCCGATCTCGGCCCGGCCTGACGAGGGGTCGTCGAGTCCTGCGATGATCCGCAGAAGTGTCGTCTTCCCGCAGCCAGAGGGACCAAGGATGCAGATGAACTCGCCTTCCTCGACCTCGAGGTTGATGTCGCCGAGAGCTGTCACTTCTTCGCCTTTTTCGTTGACGAAGACCTTTGATACATGCTTGATCGAGAGACTCATCTTGTCATTCCCCTCCATCTAAATCTCTGGTGTTCAATGACCCTGAAGAGCCCGTCGATAAGCAGACCGATTAGTCCGATGACAATCATCCCGGCGATGATCACCTGGACCTGCCCCCAGTTGTAGGCATACATGATCAGGTAGCCAAGGCCTGAGGTCGTGCCTGGCAACATCTCTGCCGCTACCACACACATCCAGGCGATCCCGAACCCAACCCGCAGCCCAGTCCAGATCGTCGGGAGTGAGGCGGGCATGATCACCTTGGCAAGAACCTGCCGCTGGCTTGCGCCGAAGGTACGGGCAGACTCGACCCAGGTCTTGTTCACCGACTTGACTCCGTCGACGGTGTTAAGCAGCACCGGGAAGACTGAGCCGATGAAGATGATGAAGGTCATCGAGACGATCCCGGTCTTGAACCAGGCAAGGGCCAGCGGGATCCAGGCAAGGGGCGGGATGGGCCTGAAGAGCTGGACGGTCGTGTCGATGAAGTCCTCAACCCGTTGCCAGTAGCCCATCACCAGTCCGACCGGGATCCCGACCAGGGCTGCGAGCCCAAAGCCCATGATCACCCGTTCGATGGAGAGGAGAGCGTTGTTGATGAGGCTGCCACTCCCCAGGATGTCTACGGTCGGGGCAGCAAGGACGGCAAGCACCGACTCAAGACGTGGGAGGATAAACTCGTTGTCGATGAGAATTGCCGCGATCTCCCAGCAGATAATGATCAGAATAGGGAGGATGGCCCCGAGGGCCCTCCTCCGCCAGACGTTATCTCTTTGTTTCCGTGTTCTGTTCTTGGCTGTATCAGTTCCTTCCATCAGACTTCTTTCACCACCAGTCCGCTGTCTTTGAGGGCGAACTTGAGCATGACGTCCTGGATGGAACCTTTCAGCGGGGCCGCAATCTTCAGCGGTTTACCCTCAGCTGCTCTGCTGTTCGCCCACTCGACGAAGGACGGCCAGTCGTTTACTGGTGCGGATGCAGCCACGACAAGTCCAGATCCCTCAGTATTAACGGGTTGGACGATCTTAATAGGTGTTCCTTTGTCGATGGCGCTGATCGCCGGCGGGGCGCCGACCCAGGCCATCTGGATGTTGTTGGTGGCGGCAAGCTGCATTAGGGCCGGACCTGCGGAGCCGGAGACGAGGGTGACGTCGGCGATCTTCTCGCCGTTGACGATCAGTTCGAGATTTTCAGGCCTGCTCTGTGATGGATCCTTGGGCTTGAGAGCGATGCCGTAGTTCTCGTCGAAGTACTCCCAGTTCTTGATGACGACAAAGAGCGAGGCGTGGTGGTCTGACATCATGTAGCCGATGCTGAACTTGTCGAACTTCTCAGGGGTGGTGATCTCGCCGGCGTCGATCATCTTCTTGCCTTCGGTGTAGGGCTGGGTGTTGAAGATGAGGGCGCGACGCTCTTCCTCGGTGGCGTCCTTCAGGCTGCCGGTGAGGTAGCCGAGTTCAGACTGTGCGTCGACGAAGAGGTTGACTCCTTCCATCCACTTCTCAGAGGGTTCGCTGGTGAACTTGATCGTCGGGATCGCCTTCTCCAGGACGTCGACCGAGTTCACGGAGACGTCACCGTAGGTGAAGTTGCCCTTGCCGACGAGCCAGTCGGCAACGATCTCGGCGGACTCGTCCTGGTGCTCGTTGACGTACTGGTTGCCCAGGGTCGCGAGGGCGCTGACGGCGTTGACGGTGTCGGCGTGCTCCTGCACGAAGGTGTCACTGGTGACGACGACACAGCAGGGGTGATCCTTCCACATGTCTTCGGGCGGGAGGTCCTGCGAGTACGAGGCGACCTTGCCGATCCCGCTGACGGTGGCGATCTCTACGAAGGGTTGCCAGGCGATGTAGCCGTCGATCTCACCGGTCGAGAGGAGCATCGGCATGGGGCCGACGCCCTGGCTGTAGGTGACGCCGACCTCAGCGCCTTCGGTTGTAGGGGTCGTCGGGGTCTCGGGTTCTGAGACGCACCCGGCGACGACGAGAAGAGCTGCAAGTCCGATGGCAAGGACTGCAGCAAGCATCTTGTTTGCCATGGGGTACTGGTCAGCCTCGGGATATTTATAGGTCGTCGTCTTGCTGTCTCAGAACTATCCAATTGTGTCTTCTGTGGTCGATTTGTGTCTTTTTGTCTATGCAATGTACCTCTTCGTCCTCTCTTTTCCGGCGTATTATGTGGACATACGGGAGAACATTTATCATGCTTTACCCAGAAGGGATAACCCATGATCCAGGCAGACCCGGTCGAGCGCATCATCAAGGCGGCGCTCATCTCTGACGAGGAGTTTGTGGCGGTCCTCCAGCATGTATTGAAGAATGACCTGCGGGTGAGCGTGCGCGAGCTCTCTGAGCGGAGCGGGGTCGCCCAGAGCACGCTCTATAAGGTGCTCACCGGCAAACGTTCGCCCACGCTCCCCACCCTGCGGGCGATCGTCAATAGTGTCCGTTCATTCTCCCGTATCCCTGAAGAAGCCTTTATCGGGCTCA
>JAQVHG010000054.1 GCA_028696365.1 Methanofollis sp. | reverse complement strand
AAATTGGTGCCATCGGATGTTTGAAGTCGAAGCAAAGATACGGGTTCCAGATCTCGAAGAAATACGGGCGCGGCTCGTTAGGATCGGCGCGACCACACCGATCTCCAGCGACCAGCGCGACGTCTAATACAACCACCCTGGCCGGGACTTCAGGGAGACCGACGAGGCACTCCGCCTGAGGTACGAGGACGAACGGTGCACGGTCACCTACAAAGGTCCGAAGTGTATCTCACAGAGCGCCAAGGCGCGAGAAGAGTTCAATGTCACCGTCGAGTCAGGGGCGGTGATGGAGGAGATCTTCGTCCGCCTAGGCTTCAGGAAGAGCGCTGAAGTCAGGAAACACCGGGAAGAATTTGCCCTTGGGACTGCCTCGGTCGCCCTCGACGAGGTCAAGGGGCTTGGGAGTTATGTCGAGATCGAGGTGATGGTCCATAACCTCGACGCCGGGGCCGAAGATGAAATCGCTCGCATAAAAGGGGAACTGGGGATCGAGGGCGACCACATCCCGCAGTCCTATCTCGAACTTCTCACACTGTGAGCAGGTCGATCGTGATCTCACCCGGGTCGTCGCCGAAGGTGAGCATGGCACAGTTGCCCTCGGCGGCTGGGCCTGGGTTGACGACTTTGACGCCGTCCACCTCGACGATGCCTTTGTGCTCGTGCATGTGGGCGCAACAGACTAGGTCGAACTCCTTGAGGTGGTCCCTGACGCTCGTGCTCCCGACATGGTTCTCGCCCGCCAGGTCGAGGGCGCCGTACGGCGGGGCATGAGAGATGAGCACGTTGTGGACGTTTCTGTCCATCATGTCGGAGGCCCTCGTGATCAGCCTCTCGATCTCATCTTCCTGGAGTTCGAAGGGCGTGTCGAAAGGCGTCGGGTTCGAGCCGCCGATCCCTGCCATCGAGATCTTTCCCATTGTGATACTTGCTCCATGGAGGTTGACGCACTCTGAGTGCTCGATTGCATCGCAGATCTCACGAGGGTCGCAGTTGCCAGGCACTACAAAGCATGGGACGTCGATGAGCGAACTAATCGTCTTGACCAGGTCGCACGGCCCAAACTGTGTAAGATCACCGGCAATAATGACAAAGTCGGGCTTCAGGTCAAGGAACGCATCCATCTTGCCCAACTGGCCATGGATATCGGCCAGCAATAACACTTTGGTCATGATAGAACATCTGAATGGTTCCTAAAAAACCTTCTCTCAGGATCGTCCCATGATCCTGTGATCCTCCCTGCGAGAGCGAGCTGGCCAAGGGCCTGTTGTGTCTCAAGGAGAAGGGGCCGCGGTTCCGTCCTGGCCATTGGGGTGCCGGGAAGCGGGATGAACCGGTGGACATGGGGCTTGCCGTTTCTTGCGACCTCACGGATAAGCGAGAGCGTCGCAACTTCGTCTTCGTCCTCGTCGCAAGGGAGTCCGACGATGAAGTCGACCACCGGGAGGAGGTCGTGGTCACGGCAGAGGTCGAGGGCCTGCTCGACGTCTTCGACGGTGTGGCCGCGCCTGAGCGCCTTGAGCACCCGGTCTGAGCCTGACTGCGCCCCGAAATGAAGGCGCCGGTTGGCACAGTAGGTGGTGATCAGGTCGAGCGCCTCCTCTGAGATGCACTCCGGGCGCACCTCCGAGGGAAAGGTCCCAAAATAGATCCTGTTCTTGTGGAGGGCCTGGAAGAGTTTCTCCACCTTATCGAGGCGCAGGTGGACGCCGTCCGAACCATAGGCAAGGGCGTTTGGGGTGACAAAACGGGCGTCCCTGAACGCGGTGGCGGCGCGTGCGATCTCGTCGACAGGCCGGTGACGCATACGGTGGCCAAAGATCCGTGGAGTCTGGCAGTAGGCGCACCCGAAGGGACACCCACGTGAGATCTCAAGATAGCCTTTGAAATGCGTAAACGGGGGGTACGCCGGGAGATACACCGTATGGTCTGGCGGGCGGAGCCCCTCTTTCCTGGAGGCCACACCCGGGATCTCCCCAGCCTCCCCGGCCTCGAGCGCGTGCAAGAGGCGCGGGAGGGTCCATTCTCCCTCGCCGACCACCACATAGTCGGCATATGCCACTGTCTCCAGCGGGCAGGCCGTGGCATGTGGGCCGCCGACGATGGTAGTGCACGGGGCCGAGGCGATCTCGGCCCTGAGATGAGGGGCGTTGAGCGAGTTGAGACTGTAGCAGGTGACGTCACTCTCAGGTGCCTTCACGGGCCTGAGCCTGAACCCCTCACCTTCGCAAGCGGCATACAGGGCGGCGAACGAGTTCCTCGCGTGGGTGATCTCCCGCCAGTTCACCTGCATCAGGCGGCCCTCATGCGTCCCAGGCGACCGTCCCCTCGTCGCCGTCGACCGTCACCTCGGCCCCGTCGGGCAGGTCGGCGAGGTCGACTTCGAGATGGTCGACCATCGGGATCCCGCTCATGATCGCACCGGTGGCGATGATCGGTTCGGCCTCAGTGTTGATGATCGCCGCAGGGGCTTTTTCGTTTCTGCTGAGGGCGTACATAATATATGATCCGACCGTCGAACCTTTGCCGTACGGGAAGGCGAAGACCGTCCCGGCGATTGATTTTCCATGGAGGGGGTGCTCCTCCTCGATGATGACACCGGTCTCGGGATCGACGCCTGATAAGAACGAGAGCGGTGCATCTGAGACCAGCAATTTTCCTGACGCCGAGCCTCTTGCAATACCTCTTCCTTTCACTATCACTTCCACACCTAATAAATGGTATAAAGACTCCACTATATTAGAGACATGGAAGACTCAGTGGTTAACGTCAGCAATGACAATGACCTGTATAAAATTCAGCTCCAGGAGATGAAGGCGAAGATCCTGGATCTGAAGATGCAAAACGAGTTGCTCCAGAAAGAGGTCAACCAGCTGCGCCGGGAGAACAACCAGCTCAAGCGCGTCCCCCTTTTTGTTGCCGCAGTCGTGGACAAACTCGGCGACGGTGAGGTTTACCTCAGGCAGCAGGGCAACAACCAGGAATACATCACCAGGGTCAACCCCGAGCTCTATGCCGAGTTGAAGACCGGGATGAAGGTGGCGGTGAACAATGCCCTCTCCATCGTCAAGACGGTCGGGACTGTCTATGACGCACGGGTGCGGGTGATGGAACTGGAGTCTGTCCCCGATATTACCTTCGAGGACATCGGTGGACTGAAAGAGGAGATCGAGGAGGTGCGTGAGGCGGTTGAGTACCCGCTCACGAGGCCGGAGATCTTCGAGGAGGTCGGTGTCGAGCCCCCGAAGGGTATCCTCCTGCATGGTCCACCGGGTACCGGCAAGACGCTCATCGCCAAGGCTGTGGCGCACAATGCCGAGGCCGAGTTCATCAGGATGTCAGGCTCAGAACTGGTCCACAAGTTCATCGGCGAAGGCGCCCAGCTTGTGCGGGAGCTCTTCACCTTCGCCCGCGAGCACACCCCTTCGATCGTCTTCATCGACGAGATCGATGCGGTAGCGAGCATGCGGACCAACGACGGGACGTCAGGGAGTGCTGAGGTCCAGCGGACGTTGATGCAACTCCTGGCCGAGATGGACGGCTTTGACAACCGGGGCAATGTGCGGATCATGGCGGCCACCAACCGTGTCGATATGCTCGACCCGGCGATCCTCAGGCCAGGACGGTTTGACCGGATCATCGAGATCCCGGTGCCTGACACTGACTCGCGCCGCGAGATCTTTAAGATCCACACGGTAAGGATGAACCTCTCTGGGGTCAACATCGAGAACCTGCTCCCTGAGACCGAGGGAATGACCGGGGCTGAGATCCAGGCGATCTGCCGGGAGGCCGGGATGCGTGCGGTCCGTAGGAGCGCCCGGAAGGTAGAGCACGCCGACTTCCTTGAGGCCATCAAGAAGGTCGGGCACACCGAGAAGAACATGCCAGCTCCTGGGATGTATATCTAAGGATATGCACCTGCTCCTCATCCCGCGTGAGGGGACCGACCTCTTTCATACTCTTTTTGCATCCGAGACCAGTAGAGAGGTACTCAGGTTTTACCGGCCGCAGAAGTCCGAGTGCGGGGTGGTGATCGACGTGATCTCCCTTGGCGCCGCGCTCTCCCTTGCCACCGAACTGCGGTGGTACCTGCGGCGCTATGTCGCCCTCACTCTCCTCGAAACTGAACCTGGGCGCTATTGTACCCTAGGGTATGCGAGGGCCATCGACCACCGGGAGATCGGTCCTGAAAGTCCGCCTGAAGACCGCCGGTACCTCGTCGTGAGAGACGGCAGGGTGAGGGAGGCCAGGGCAGACGAGGAGGGCGCCGTCGAGGTCTGGGCGTTGCCGGGGGAGAAGTTTCGGTTATAGGGGGCTTGTCGACTTAGGGGGTCGGGAAGACGCCGCACGCAGATTGCATGAGAATGGATCTCGATGATCAGAGATATTTCAGGCAGACTCAAAGTGCTCGGAGAGGGGTTGCCGTCCACGACCTGTTTCGGCGCAGGGGGCCCAGGGGATCGACCCAAGGAAGTTTAGGATCAAGTCAGGTCTAATCCCTGCCATTTCAATGGCGGGATACCGCTCGTCCGCCGATATTATTATAGAGCATATCCCAAAACACTCTTTGGGTGACCATCTCCTCGAACCGAAGCACTTCCTTCTAGGGTTCTGAACCCTATCCTCGACTGGGGGGCTTTCTGCCCCCCAGACCTCCCCCCACACGATAGGTCGTGGACGGCAATCCCTCTTCATGGATTTCGGATATGTCTTCCCGGCCCTATCGTCATCCTGGGGGTCCGGGGGCAGCGCCCCCGGCCAAAGAGGGGGAAGGTGGGTGAATCACGCCCGCACCTATAATGGATGAGGATTTCTACAATGCCATAAAAACGGAAAAGAACGACCATTTGGCAAAGATCATTGCAGATGTCGCCAGGAATCAGTTTATTTCGATCACTCAGAGCAAAGTGGAAGAAGCTGGCTCACGCGTGGTCCTGGTGAACCCCAGGAATACATCGCAGCAATGTTCCAGATGCGGGATGATTGTTGCAAAGACTCTCTCTGCTCGCTTCCATTCATGTCCGCATTGCGGGATGGTGATGGACTGCGACCAGAACGCGGCGGTCAACATTATGGGATTGGGACTGCAATCTCAGGGGTAACATCCCAGGATACCCACGACTGAAAGTCGGGGGAGCAGTCACCAAAATCTGATATTCTAGCGGCAAGCTCCCCGCCACCAGAAACCACCAAGGACTTCCCGACCCAATCTTCATCTGGGGGGAATGAGCAATAGCGGACATGAGAAGACAGGAGTCTTCGATGGAGCTCCGGCACGATCGATCTGAGAAGGGAATTGATTCTCGCTCGTATCAAGGTGAGGGTTTTTACAGAGAGGTCATCCCAAACCTCTCCTGCCCTCCTCCTCACCGATGAAAAGCGATGGATGACAATGAAGAGATCCCAGCGTTTTCATCGCACACCCATGCATTCGTCGCCGTCCCACCTCTTTTACCGGGGGCTCTGCCCCCGGACCCCCGGGATGGCGATGGGGACGGGAAGATAGAGTTAAGATCATGAAGACAGGACGCAATCCTCCGCCAATCTTTATCGGCGGGGGGTCCGGGGGGCGGCAAGCCCCCCGATCGAGAAGAGCGTTGAGAATTTCTGGAAGGAAGTACTTCAGTTCAAGGATATCTTCACCCCTAGAGAGTTTTGGGATATGCTCCTATTGTGTGGGGGATGTGTGTCACTCGCATTCCCGCCTATTCGTCCGGGGACGCTGCCCCAGACAAGAGACTATGGGAAGGCGGTTGAGACAAGAGCCAAAAGGAGAATTGTTCCAGTTCAAGGAGGTGTTTAGCCTCAGAGAGTTTTTGGATATACTCAGAGCCAATAAATCAGAGTTTATCTCCACGGCTGGTTCTACAGAGATGATATCAGAGGAGTGGTTCCTCCGACCGACCGTGATCCCCCCCCCCTAAAAATACGTCCATATCGCCCTCAGATCGGGGTGCAGCCCCTCTGATATGAGTCCATATTGAAGAGATCTTCAGATCGGCCACTATAACCTCGGTTTGTAGAACCGGGGCAGGTTTATGATTTATATCGGCCATTTCTAGAGGAGGAATTCACGTGAGTGATGCCTTTCCCAGTTACGTGGGGGACGAGGACACATGACCCGGAAAAATCACATAGATCTCGCTGCGATCTGGAGCGCTCATCTGCCCAATTTTTCACGAAAGGCCCTGCTCTGTACTCCCTGAACGCCTCAAATCTTTCTTAATCCGCTTTAATCGCGATCGGAGTCAGAGTAGAAGAGAAACCTGAGGGGACGCTCATGGGCGGCGCGGACAGCCTCTTTGTCGCTCGTCGAGCCCCCCCCCCTCCCTCGATGACGTAGGAAAAGACCGTGGAGCCCTCCTTCACCTGAGAAACGAACTCAACACTGAGCTGAACGGTCACGTCGAGATATACCAGGTCGACGACGATCCCCTACACCGTCCCGACGGCTCAGGCATACTCGGCGGCGATCACCGGGATCGTGTTAGCCCGCATTTCCTGGTAGCGCGGGGCCATCATCCTCTCTGCCCGCGGGAGGTTCACCTAGACCTAGAACCCGCCCATCGCCCTGCGAGCATATAGGTGACCGTCTCGATCCCCCGGTGCGGGTGCCAGGGAAAACCCAAGATAGTCCTCAGTCCTCCGGACGCGGAAGTCGTCGAGCATCAGGAAGGGGTCGAAGAGCGGCATCTCGCTCGCCCCGAATGCCCGGGTGCGCCCTTACCGCCGCCCCCTCGTCGTCGGCGACCCCTGCACGCATGCGACCTCCCGTCTATGAGTCTGAGAGAACTGGGCTTTCACCACCTGACCCGTTCCTGTTTTCTCCTCAACTCCTCGAAAGGGACAAGTGTGTAACTGTGAAGTTTTCCCTCAACGTCAAGGGCGAGTTCGAGATACAACCCCTGCCCTGTATGTTCCATCGCCACCGTTGCTGGGTCGCCACCCTGCTGGACAAAACCCATCCTGACCAGTTCGTCCTCAAAGAGGCGGAGCGGCATCCCCCCATAGCGGTCGAGCAGGGCCTCCGTGTCTTTCATCACATCGACCTGGAGAGTCTTGATGATCATGCCTGCCGATACTGCGCCATCTCCTATGAATAGGTGCCGGTCGGGCACGAGGGTCAGGCCGCGAGCACCGCCCTGACGATGAGGATGTACAGGGAGAGGAGGCCCGCCTCCCCTGCCCCGACGCCGACCAGGCACTTCCAGAGCGGAACCCTGAGCGTGGCGGCAAGATAGACGACGAGGTCGGTCGGGACAACAGGACAGATGCTCCACCCGGCGATGACAGGGAACTGGTGCTCCATGAGGTGCGCCCTGATCTGTTCGGCCTGCTCGGGATACCGCCTCTCAAGGAGGGCGTCGAAGCCCAGGTATCGTGCGCAACGATGGACCAGGGTGGAGGAGGTGAGGATGCCGAGCATGCTCACAACAAATGCCTCTACCGGGTCGAAGAGCACGATCCCTGAGACAAGGAGAGGCGTCGAGGGGACGAGGACTAGGCCCCTGATCGAGAGGATGAGGAAGTACACGAGGAGGGCGACGGCATGGTGCTCGTCGGTGGTGCCCTCGATACTAGCGAGGCTGAAATATTCTGGGTACAGCACATATGCCGTCAGGCCGAGGGCGACGAGCGAGACCCAGATGAAGGGGACGGCCCGTCGCAGCCACATCGCTTAGGGCCCCCGCGGTCTGGTGCGGGGGTGTGTGTGGTACGGGGCGTCACTCTTCGGTCCTGCGGGTGTGGCCATGTGCTGGTCACTTCTCTCCTCTCTCCCTCCTCATCATGCTTTTGTCGGGGCCAGCATCTCGACCTGAGAGTGACGCGGGGAAAAAAATAAATAGAGAATATCCGAATGTGCACAATGGATCCAGGACAAAATGTGTCTCATGGAATGGAACTCTTCGCTCTTCTCTCAGTACTGTTTTTTCTTTTCATCTCGTCTGGTTGTACCACGACTGGGCAAACGCAGGCCTCGGTCTCCGGCACCGTCACTGGCGACTACACCACAGGACCGATCTATGTCGTCGCCCTCGATGCAGACCGTTATGGTCCCCCGGATATCAGAGTGATGGAGACCGGCGAGCACCCTGAACAGTCGGAGTATGTTACCGCGTTCACAGTTCTTATGGCGCCCGGCGCCTTCAAGATCGACGGACTGCCCGCCGGGAACTACACCCTGTACGCCTGGGCCGACACCGACGACAATGGCTGGATCGACCATGCGGCATACCGCGACCCGACCGGATGGCACAGCACCGGGGAACGTCTTGGGCCTGGGACTCGCTCGCTTGCTCAGGGAGATTCTCTCCAGGACGTCGGGATCAGGCTCGTCGCTCCCGTCCCATACCCGGCCGAACTGAACATCTCGGTCGGTGAGGGGGGTGGGAGACTCACTGTCATGAAGGACCGCCCTGTCCTTCAACTCTATGGCACGCCCGACGAGCAAGCATATGCGATGGGTTACCTGACCGGCCCGCAGATCAAGGACTGGATCGAGTACGTTCTCATCGAGACCTTCTATCCGTCAGCCGAGGAGTATGACGACATTTTCATCCCCTATCTGAAAGCACACATGACAGGCGTGCTTGCAGAACGTGGCGACGAGTTCGATGCAGTCATCGAGGGAATGGAGGCAAGAGGGGTCGACCTCTATTCCGAAACTCTGGGCCGAAACCTCACCCGCGAAGACATCCTCGCCGAGAACGCCTATTCCTTCCTCCTGTACTTCAGGCTCTACGGCCTCGCCATGGGCGACCTCAACCTCGGAAACAGCAGTGTCCAGGACGGAGGGATCTCACCGCACCTCTGTTCGAGTGCGATTGCATGGGGGAACAGGACAGAGAACGACGAACTCGGCGGCGGGGTCATCCATGGCAAGAACATGGACGGCGAGACCGATCTCAGGAAGGTGACGGTGAACAGTCTCCTGATTGTCGCCTCTGAGCCCCCGGCTGGGTCGGGACAGAAGCGTGTAGTCGGGTTCGACTGGCCAGGTTTCATCGGCACCTTCAACGGCATGAACGAGGACGGACTTGTTCTGGTCCCGCACTCCTCTCCCTCAATCCCGGCCTGGAACGAGACCAACATGCTCCCGTACGTCCTGCTGTACATGGATACCCTCCAGGGGGAGAGCAGTGTGGACGGTGCGTGGGAGTACTGGCAGACGATGAACCAGACGCGGACGGGCGGGCATAACGCCGGGGTCTCGATGCCGTACCTCAACACTTCAGGAAGCGCCGCGGTCTGCTTTGAGGCGGACTCCTACGGCGGGGCAGAACGCAAAGCCGGGTTCATTGAGCCGGAGGACCCCTTCTCTCTCATCATCGCAAACAACTTCTACCAGTACCGGGGTGCGAACCCCGAGGCCGTCTCAAAGGTACAGGGCTACCACGAGACGATCGAACCCCGAGACTATCGGTATCTGGCGATGCTCGACCTCTTCAACGAGTATGAGGAGGAAAACCGGACCATCGGCACCCCTGAGATGATCGCGCTGATGCAGGCGGCGTCGACCTCAGAGGAGTACCAGGGGATCACCGAGTACACCTTTCTCGCCTACCCCGACCAAGGAGCGTTTGCCGTGGCGACTGAGGATCTCGTGAACCACACTCTCGACGCCCCGTTTGCGCCGTTCACCAGGTATTCCTTCGAGGAGGTCTTCTAGTAGTCCGGGATTCACTCATTTTTTCCTGGTGTGTCTAGGGGATACCTGGCATACAGACTCCGCGCCATCCTCTCGGCATCGAAGAGTTCGGCCGCCTCCTTCTCGGTGAGATACCCCTTCTCCACCGCCAGGGCCGGGACCGCCACCCCCCGGCGTCCGGCCTCCTCGGCGAGGGCGGCCGCCCTGAGATGGCCGATCCGCGGCGAGAGGAGGGAGGCGAGGGCCGGGTTCTTCATCAACGAGGCGCGGGCCTGGCCGCGGTTCGCCCCGATCCCGGCGACGCACTTCTCCTCGAAGAGCGGGAGGAAGGAGGTGAGGAGAGAGAGGGAGGCGAGGATGTTGGCGGTCATCACCGGGGTCATCACGTTCAGGTCGACCTGCCCGGCCTGCGCGCCGAGGGCGACCGCGGTGTCGTTGCCCATCACCTGGAACCCGACCATGTCGAGGCACTCGGCCATCACCGGGTTCACCTTCCCGGCCATCACCGAAGAGCCAGGCTGGACGGCAGGGAGAGTGATCTCGGCCAGGCCGCTCGTCGGCCCCGAGCCAAGGAGCCTGAGGTCGTTGGCGATCCTGATCAGTTCAAGGGCGAGTTCACGCAGCGCCCCTGAGAAGGCCGCCATCGCCGACCGGCTCTGGAGGGCCTCGAAGGAGTCGGTGGCAGGAATGAGCCCAAGACCCGTGAACCTGTTGAGGTCGGCGAGGACCGTCTCGCGGAACTGCGGGTGGGCGTTGGCCCCGGTCCCGTTCGCCGTCCCGCCGATGGCCACTTCCCTGAGGTCTTCCCGCCGCTCCCTCACCCGCCAGGCCGCCCGACGGAGCGCCGTGGCATAGGCCACGAACTCGGCGCCGAGGGTGAGAGGCAGGGCGTCGGTGAGGTGAGTCCGCCCGCTCTTC
>JAQVHG010000358.1 GCA_028696365.1 Methanofollis sp. | reverse complement strand
GGCACACCCCGCGCTCAGACGCTCTCCTCCACCGATTCTTCTTCACCAGGGGCCATGCCCGGTCTGCGGCGACGGGCGACGGTCTCAGCGTCTGATCTCGATCCCCACCTCGTTTCGTCTGAGGAACCCCGGCACCCACGGGGGGTTGTAGCGCATCAGAAACACCTCTCCCACCGTTTCGACCCCGGCCTTCTCAAGTCCTTCCCGCAACCGCGCCTCTATTGCGGTGACTTCTTCCTGCGAAGCAGTTCCCTTGAAGCGGATGACGGCAACTTCCCGTTCGGGCACCGGCACGATCCGTACCCGGTCGTCCAGGGGTTCGGGGACCTCGTCGAGGTTTTTTCCGGTGGGCATCACAAAGGACATCGTCCTCGCATCAGAGACGACCGGCGCAGTCATCGGGATCTTCGTGGCGGTGATGACCGGGGCGGTCATCGAGATAGTCTGCCGGGGGGTGTTGTTCCCGGAGATATAGCCGAAGAGCAGGTTGAAACCGGGGTCATCCCCGGCACTCTCGACGGTGGCGAGCACCAGCGAGGGATAGGTCCGAAACTCGATCGCTCCTGCCGTGCCGGTGATCTCATAGGGGATGGTCCTGGTCATGGTCCCATTCATCTCCTGTAGCGGAGGGGGTCATGGCCTCTCCTCCTTCATGGAGGTTTCGGCCGGACGGTCCGGGTGGGGTCCTGGACGAGTACTGAAGATCTATTCCAGGGGGTATGGATCTCCTTCCCTCTTCTCGGTAATACGGCCCCCACCGATCTCCCTGTCTTCGTAGGGGAGAAGACGCGACGAAATAGTTTCAATCGCGTATGCGTGAAGCGTGATCTCGCGTCATGCCGATTTGAAAAATACAGAATCGCTCTGGAGAAATCTTCGGGATGGTTCTCTCTGCCGGGAGGCTGGCCACTCGAAGCTCAGAGATCATCTCGACTCCCTCTGGTCGTCCCCCCGGACTCCCCGCTGGTAAAGATTGGCGGGGGATCGTAGACTATCTTCACGATCACAGTTTCGCCTTCCCGGCCCTATCTTCATCCCGGGGGTCCGGGGACGGCGCCCCCGGCGTGAAGAGAGAGGGAGGCGGGTGGATAGCGCTCGCACCGAGAATTGGCGAGGATTTCTACAGGGCCACATAATATTTTTTCAGGCTCTGTCGAAATCCCCTTGATAAATCTCTCTGACGGGGGGCTCGCCCTCGAAGATCAAAGATCTTCTCAAGTTCGCTCCGCTCACACCCTGCTACACGATAGGTCGAGGAGGGCAGCACTCTCTTTATGGCCCTCGATTCTGCCTTCCCGACCCTATCGTGCTCCTGGGGGTCCGGGGGCGCCGCCCCCGGCCAAAGGGGGAGGAAGGCGGGTGACACACGTCTCACCCGCACAAGAGGGGAGGGGTTCTATAGAGCCTTTTTTCATGCACAGAAGATGCTCCGGATTTTCCTGACAGAAAGATCTCTGATCTTCGAGGTGTAACCGAAGAGAGCGTGAGAATATTTTCAATCTTTGGCTCTGTAGAAAATCTTCTGGATGGTTTTCTCTTCGGGAAGTTGCACGATCCAAAGACCCATGATCCTGTTCATCTCATATGCGTGAGCCAGAGGTTCATGCTGGATTCTACAGAGCCAAAAATACAAAATACAAAATATTTTTTCATGCGCAGAAGATGCTCCGGATTTTCATGACAGAAAGATCTCTGATCTTCGAGATGCGACCGAAGAGAGCGTGAGAAAATTTTCGATCTTCGAGGTGTGAGCGGATCGAACACAAGGAGAAAAAAATCTGGCTCTGTAGAAAACCTCACTTTTTTGGTCTGAGTATGATTCAACCGCCTTCCCATATCTTCTCGCCGGGGGCCCTGCCCCCGGACCCCCGGAATCACGATAGGGTCGGGAAGGCAAAAATCAATGACCATAGAGAGTTACTGCCGTCCGCCACCTCTCGAATCGTGCAGGGGGACCGGGGGGCGGCCAGCCCCCCGCAGAGAGAGCCATCCAGAGCATTTCTACAAAGCCAAAAATCTCTCAAGAGCGCCCCGGCGAGAGAGAGGAGGTGGACGTCTGCGCTTCATCCCCTCACGAGGCGAAAAGATCTACACGACGGCGGGAATTTCAACCCCGCCGTCCCCTCTCAAAATTCCCCCTCCTCAACAAACCTGGCCGGAACGTGAACGACATCCGCCATTACGTCCACGGAATTCTCAAAATCGATTACACTGTCCATAAATTTCCGACCCTCTTCGGTCTCATATTTTTCGGGATGGGCCAGACGGTCCTGTAATATCGCCCATTCATCATCATCCAATAATAATACCATCTCTGATCGCCTCTGATGAATAGATTGTATAATTCTCCATCCATATAGGTCTTTCAATCGCTTTCCTCCTCCCGGGAACGAATTCCATCTCGAGAGATGCATGCGATGATGAAAAAATACCAATCTCCAGAGACTCGATCGCTCGTGGACGTCACGATCGCTCTTCAGGTCCATTGATCGTGCCTTCCC
>JAQVHG010000053.1 GCA_028696365.1 Methanofollis sp. | reverse complement strand
ACCTCTCGCTGACCACGTACACCGGCAACCTGACCGTCACCTCGACACCCGAGGGTGCGGCGATCTTCATCGACGGCGCCGACGCCGGTGAGACAACCGACACCACCCTTGAGGGGATCGCCGTCGGCGAGCACACCGTCACCCTGAAGAAGGAGGGTTACCGCGACGCGGCGACCGGTGTCACGATCCGGCACAACGAGACCACCGACGTTCACCTCGACCTTGAGGAGGCGGTCGGGTGCATCGCCGTCACCTCGACGCCTGAAGGTGCAATGATCTTCCTGGACGATGAAGACACCGGCGAGACGACGAACGCAATCCTTGAAGGGATCGCCGCCGGTGAACACACCATCACCGTGAAGAAATCCGGGTACATGGACGCCTCGACAGAGGCGACGGTCACCGACAACGAGACGGTTTCGGTCGACTTCACTCTCGCCGAACCCGCAGGAAACATCATGGTCACCTCCTCCCCAGACGGTGCTAGAATCTTCTTGGACGGAAAAGATACCGGGGAGCAGACGAACACCACGCTCACGCGCCTCTCGCCCGGCGAACATCAGGTCACCGTGAACCTTGACGGCTACCTAGACGCCGAGGAGACGGTGACGGTCGTCGAGGGCGAGAGTGTCGCAGTCCACTTCGACCTTGCACAGGCCTCGATCACACTTGTGCCCGGGTGGAACTTCGTCTCGACACCCAGACCCCTCGCTCCCGGCTATAGCACCATCGCCATCTTCGACGACGTGGACACTGCCGAGCACTCGGTGCTACTGTACAACGGGACGAAACAGTGGGAGGCGATGAGTTCTGAAGAGTCGTTCAGACCACTCGACGGAGTCTGGATCTATGCAAACGGCACCTACGAGATCCCGCTCGTCTTCGATTCAGGTGGCGCCGAAACACCACCTGAGAAGGCCCTCGATAAAGGCTGGAACGCCGTCGGGTTCACCGACACCGTTCCCGAACCTGCGGCGAACACCCTCAGATCGGTCGAGAGGTGGTGGGCCACCGTCATCGGGTTCGACGCCGGTGCGCAGGAGTACGAGACCTCGATCATTCGTGGCGCCGATGGACGGCACAGTGAGACCCGGACGATGGAGCCCATGGAGGGCTACTGGCTGTACATGAGCGATGCGGACCTGCTCTGTGCCATTGGAGTATGAAGATGAAAACCTGGCAGGGCATTGCGGTGCTCCTCCTCTGCGGCCTCTTTGCCGGTGCAGCGGCGGCCGACGAGGCTCTCCCTATTTTTCCCCATGAGTTCAGGGGGGGCGTGACGATCGACGGCAAGCCTGCGCCCGCTGGGACCGAGGTCACGGCGGTGCTGGGTGGCAATGAGTACGGGCCTGTGCTGACCGCGGCGGACGGGACATATGGCGGCACCACCCGACACGAAGGCGAGCGACTACTGGTCTTTGGTATCGAAGACCTCAGCGGTGAGACGATCACCTTCCGTATCGACGGAAAAGCATCAAAAGAGACGGCGACCTTCAGCCCTGATGGCACGAGTCGCTTAGACCTGAGTGTCGGGACCGGCGGGGACACCCCAAGACCCCCCTCCGGTGGCGGTGGAGGAGGAGGCTCTCCGGTCTCCCGGACCACGACCACGGCACCAACAGCGTCAGTCGAGCGGGCGACTCTCCCGATATCGAAGAGCGGCGAAGTGACCGGGACCGTGACTGTGGGGACCGGCGACGGCGTGGGGTCGGTGATCATCAAGGAAGGCACGGTCGCCCGCAACCGGGACGGCGAACCGCTCGGTGAAGTGACTGTCAAAAGGGCCGACACGAGCGGCACCCCCCCGATCCCCCCGGGAACGACGATCGGTTTTGCTCTTAGGTGCGGCCCGGACGGCGCTACCTTCAACCCGCCCGTGACTCTCACCTATACGCTCTCTGCAGAAGAGTGGGAGAAGATCGGCGACCTGACCACCCTGACGGTAATGTGGTACAACCCTGAGAGCGACGCCTGGCAGGAGGTGCCCGCCACCATCGACTCGGCCACGCGGACGGTGACCGCTCGCGTCTCGCACTTCAGCATCTTCGCCCTCTCATGGGCCACTCCGAAACCGGTTTCGGCATCGGCGGACCGTCCGGCTGCCGTCGCTACCACAATCGGCATGGATGAGCCACGGTCGGTCACCGAAGAGACCCCATGGGCACTGATCGGGGCCGGAGGACTGCTGATTGTCTGCGCACTGGCGGTGGGGGGATATGTCGTGAGAAGAAAGAGGTGAACTTCTCTATGAGCATATCCCAAAATTCTCTAGGGTTGAAGTTCTCCTCGAACTGAAGTGCTTCCTTCCAGAAATTCTCAATGCTCTCCTCGACCAGGGGGCGTGCCGCCCCCCGGGCCCCCCGCTGATGGAGATTGGTGGAGGATCCCATTTCGTCTTCATGATCATCGCTCTGCCTTCCCGTCCTTATCGCAATCCGGGGGGTCTGGGGGCAGCGCCCCCAGCGCGAGCGAGGGGGAAGGGTACGAATGCATGGGTGCGCGATGAAAAAACTGGGAATCTCTTCATTGCCATCCATTGCTCTCAATCGATGAGGATGAGGGCCGGAGAGTTTTGGGATGACCTCTATTTTTGGTTCTACAGAATCAAGCATGAACTTCTGGCTCAAGCATACGCGATGAAAATTTCTCATCGCTTGATCGCTCTTTTTCAAGACTGAAGAACTGGTGGGGATCTCGTTTCATCGCTGCCTCCGCCTATCCCCGGTGTGGGGGGTTTTGGTTTTCTCCCCCTCGGCGCGAGGGCGGCACATCTGATCATCACACCTTCCCAAACATCGGTGCCGAGGGATCTTGCCCCCGGATCCCAGGAGAGCACGATAGGGTCGGGAAGGTAGAATTGATGACCATAAAGAGAGTGCTGCCCTCCTCGACCTATCGTGTTGCGGGGGGTTCGGGGGGTGGCACGCCCCCCGTCAGAGAGAGAGGTCCAGAGGGTTTTACAGAACTGATCGTTCAGAGGGTGATGTCTCCCTCTGCTGATCTCTCACGCGAGATGGAGTGAGGGGCGACCGGGCCTCGTGAAGAGAGCAGCCCGAACACTCTTTACAGAATTATCTATTCTTCATTCCCGGCGGCGAAACTCTCGCTATACAGCCGCGAGGTGTTCCCGGCGATGAGGCCGGCGACGGCATCGTCGAGGAAGGGCCCAAGTTCACCGAGGATGCCTGGTTTGTTCTGGTCGTAGCGGGTGAACTCGAAGCGGGCATAGGTGCCGCCGATGATCTCAGCGATGGCCATCCCGATGATCTCGTCGGAGAGGAGGAAGACGGGATCGTCGGCGATCTCGGAGTCATTCCGGTTCTCGTAGAGTTCTTCTTCGAGGAGAATGGCGCTGAGGAGAAGGGATGAGACGTTTGGATCCTGATATGATGCCAGGATCTTTTTCTTAAGGCGCACCCTCGCCTCTTCAGGACTCATCCCATGCGAGACATAGAGTCCCATGCCGGCGTCGACGATGGCTTCGGTGGTGATCCCTTTAGTTTTGAGCCGCGCTTCAATCTCAAACATAGGAGAATTTTTGGTCAGGCTCAATATATACATTGATATGACATTTCTCTCAGAGTCTCCTTCCATTGAGTTTTCACGACCGCTCTTTGCAAGCGTCCTTGGGAATACCGCACTCTCGATGGTACCAGGGGTATCGGGCGCGGGGCCGTCTCCTAAAAAGACAGTCTACACACCGATCCTCGACGCCGAGATGATCACCACCGGGGCGATCACCTCGATGCCTCTCAAGCCCAACACCCCGACTGGGTGCCCGACGCCGGCGGTGATCACCAGGGCAATGGTGGCGCTCACTGGGATCGAACCGGTCTTTGTGAATGCCGGGCTTTTCAACCCCCCGACTGTCCCGTGTATCGATATTTATGGCGCGCCCGGTGGCGACCCTAGGGAGAGCGACGCGGTCCCTGCAGCCAGGACTCTTCTTACTGCTGGCGAGCGGGTCGGCCGTCTCCTCTCCAGGTGTGCCGACTTCCTGGTGCTCGGCGAGTGCGTGCCTGGCGGGACGACGACCGCCCTCTGCGTCCTGCGCGCCCTCGGGTACGATGCAAAGGTCTCGAGCAGTTTTGTCGAGAATCCAGTGCACTTGAAGGAGGAGATCTGCAGATATGTAGTGGATCGGGTGGAACGCGAGCGGGTCACCGACGCCCTTGAGGTAGTGCGGATCGGGGGCGACCCCATGATGCCGGTGGCCGCAGGGATCGCGAGTACCTTTGAAGGCACGCTCGTCTTTGCCGGGGGCACCCAGATGCTTGCCGTCGATGCCGTGCTCAAGGGACTCGGCAGGCCCATGGTCCCACTTGCCACAACCGAGTATGTGCGCACCGATGCTTCGGCAAACTTCGAGGAGGCCGTGGCCGCAGTAGGAGTGAAGGCCTATTATGTGGATCCTGACTTCGGCACCCTCGGCGATGCGGGGATTGCGAGGTATTGTAAGGGCGAGGTGAAGGAGGGAATGGGTGCTGGCGGCTCCATGTTCCTTGCACGGATGATGGGGTACTCAGAAGAGGAGATCAGGTCGACCATCCTCTCCACCGTCAGATCGTTCAGATAAGATACCTGGATCCTTCTTTTTTGGCATTCTGGTATCAAGCATGACTGCATGAGACGTTTTTATAACTCTGTAGAATTCATCTGGACAGCCATCTCTGTGGGGGGCCTTGCCGCCCCCGCCTCTTTTCATCTGTGGGCTCGGGTTTTTCCTACGGCGTGAGAGAGCAACATGGCATTCCTTGTCCTTCTGTTAGAGGCGGCACATCTGAAGAACCCCACGCCTTCATCATCATAGGTGCCTCATAGGTGCCGGGAGTTCTGCTCCCAGACAGTGAAGATCAGAGGGCCACGAGAGATCGAATATCTTCCTGTCATTGGGAATCTTCGATTTCCTCTGTTCTTGAACTCGCTCTCGCTCGTTTCCTCAGGATTGTGATTGGGCAGGGATGACAGAATCAAGGATCAAGATATCTGGGCCTTTTTCCTCTCTTCTTTCTCTCTGTCACGTAAGGGGAGTCAGGTCAGCGGCCCCTGACATATCATCCCAGATGAAGAATTATTCGGCTCTGTAGAAACCCTCTGGATCTCTCTCTGTCGGGGGGCTTGCCGCCCCCCAGCCGAAAGGGCGGGAAGGAGGGTGTGGCACACTCATACAAAGAATTGGTGAGGATTTCTACGAAACCAATTATTCACCTCTTTTCTTTGTTTAGAAGAGGCCTGTGTTTTACATGACTATGAAGAGTTTTCGAAGACCTGAGCACCGCAGCCCAGATTCCCTATAATAAAGGCTATACCCTCACCCACCCATACCTTTCTGATGCGTCCCATTTTTGTCGTGAACAACCATGGGCAGTTCAACCACCTCATCCACCGCAAACTGCGGGATATGGAGATCGAGGTGGCGATGGTCCCGAACACCACCCCGCCAGAAGAGGTCGCCTCAGGGTGTCGGGGGATCATCCTTGGCGGGGGTCCGTCGCTTGAACGGGCCGGGAACTGCGCCGAGTACCTCGACCTGGGCCTACCGGTGCTTGGGATCTGTCTTGGCCTCCATATCATTGCGAGCGCGCGGGGCGGGGCCGTCGGCCCTGGCGCCCATGGAGGGTATGGCGGGGTCAGTGTCGAGATCACCGAGGAGAACGAGATCCTCAAGGGGTATCCTGGGCAGATCCAGGTCTGGGCCTCCCACGCCGACGAGGTGAAGGAGGTGCCTGCAGGCTTCACGGTCTATGCGCACTCCGACATCTGTCCGGTTGAGGCGATGGGGTCGGCGGAGGACCGGATCTATGGGGTCCAGTGGCATCCTGAGGTGAGCCACACCGAGGACGGAGACCTGCTCTTCAGGAACTTTGAGCGTATATGCGAGGAGTAGACGAGCTCGCCGCGGAGGTCAGGGAGATCGGCTTCCAGTGCACGCGCTGCGGGGTCTGCTGTAGCGAGGTCTCAGAGGGCTCAAACCTGGTCATCCTCTCCCCCGGCGAGGTACGGCAGGTGGCGAAGGCCTCCGGTCTTCCCCGTGGGGAGGTCGCAGAGCCGTACCCCGAGTACCTTGATGGGGCGGAGGGCTCACGGTATACCTTTGACTGGTGTCTCAGTCGTGAGGAGGGGCACTGCCAGTTCCTGGACAGAGGGAAGTGCCGGGTGTATGCCGCCCGCCCCTGGATCTGCCGGACCTATCCGTTTATGCTCGATGACGACCGCCTCATCGTCTCTGAGTGTCCTGGGACCGGGGCAGAGATGACGATGGAAGAGGCGCGTGCCATTGCCCGCGCACTCCTTGCGCGGCAGGCGGCTGAGGTGGCTGAAGAGGATGGGATCAGACGCGTTCTCTCCACGACTTCGCCCCCGCCAGGGGAGACTGCAGTCGTCGACAGCGAGGGGGTGTGGCTAGTCCATGGGTGAGATCAGACTGGTCGGCACGGCCCATGTCTCTGAGAAGAGTATCGCCGAGGTGCGCGCCGCGATCGAAGAGTTCGAGCCCGACATCGTCGGGGTGGAACTCGACGCCGGGCGATACCAGGCTCTCAGGAACGGGGCGCCGCCCCCGAAGGTCGACGAGGTGCTGAAAGGCGGGAACTTCTCCCAACTCCTCTTCCAGTGGACGCTTGCCTATCTCCAGCGGAAGATCGGGATGGACGTCGGCGTCGAACCTGGTGCTGAGATGATGGCAGCCATCGACGAGGTGGAGAGCCGCGGCCTGCCCCTTGGCCTCATCGACCGTGACATCAGGATTACTCTCTCCAGGTTCTGGGAAGGCATGAGCCTCTGGGAGAAGATAAAGATGCTTTACGCCCTTGCGGTCTCGGTCTCCGGCGGTGCGGACGAGAAGGTCGACATCGACGCCCTGACCAGACAGGACGTCGTCTCGATGGCCCTGGATGAGTTTAGAAGTTTCTCACCGAGTGGGGCAAAGGCTCTCATCGACGAGCGGGACGCCTTCATCGCCCGCAGGATCCTGGAACTCTCGACCAGGTATGAGAAGGTGCTGGCCGTCGTCGGTGCCGGGCATGTGCAGGGTGTGGGGCGCTACCTCTCTTCACCAGACCTCCTCCCACCAGAGGCGGCACTCACTGCCGCCCCAAAGAAGCGCTATCCGTGGGGGAAGATCATCGGCGTCTTGGTCATCGCCCTCTTCGCCATCCTCCTCGTCTCGATCGCCTTCGCTGGCGTCGGACTCGAGGTGCTTGCCTGGGCGGTGCTGTACTGGGTGGTGATCAACGGGGTGCTCGCCGCCGGGTTCACCATCGCTGCTGGGGGTCATCCGCTCTCGGCCCTCACTGCTTTTGGGGTGGCATGGATGACTTCCCTTAACCCTTTGATGGCCGCCGGATGGTTTGCCGCCATCGTGGAGGCGAAGATCAGGAAACCTTCGGCTGCCGACTTCCAACAGATCATGGATGCCGAGACCTTCACCGAGATGCGGAAGGTGCCGATCTTCAGGGTGGTGCTGGTTGCCGCTCTGGCAAATGTCGGGTCGACTATAGGGACGTTTGCATACTTCCTCTTCATCGCCCCGATCCTCGGGATCGATCCTACGGTGATCATCCCGCAGGGCTTTGCGAACTTTGTGGAATGGCTGGGCGGGCTGCTTCACTTTTGAATTTTCTTTTTTGGGCTCTTGTAGAAGACCATACCAATTCCTAGATGAGTGCAACTTCCCATCTACCTTCATCGTTCGCGCCGGGGGCTCAGTCCGCAGATCTCTAGGGCCACGATAGGGGTGGGGAAGCAGAATAGATGGCTGTGTAGAAACCCTCTGCACAAATATCTCTGCAGGGGGCTGGCCCTCGAGGATCTGTCGGTCTTCTCACGTTCGCTCCGCTCACACTCCACGATACGTACGATATGGTCGAGTATGACACCCCCATTGTCATGTTTATCTATTCTGCCTTCCTGTCCTCATCGTGGCTCCAGGGATCCGGTGGATACGAACGGTGGCGAGTTCGACCCTGTGGAAACCCTCATCGATTCTCGGTGCGAGCGCGATTCAATCGCCTTCCTCTATCTTCTCGCCGGGATCTCTGCCCCTGGACCCCCGGGATGAAGAGAGGGTTGGGAAGGCATATTTAAAACCCCTAAAGAGGGATTGCCGTCCACGACCTATCGCTCGCATTTCTACAGAGCCGAATGGATGGCCATGAAGAGGATATGCCGTTCATCACCTCTCTTCAAGACTGATCCCTGGCAGGAAATCCATCCCGAGGATTTCTTCCGCAAACCCCAACAAACCCCCTTCTTTCTTCGCAAAGATTATCCATTTTCACTGCCTAGTGAGGAGTATGTATCTTGGTCCGAATCTTGGGCTTACCATCCTTAAGACGCGTCATTCTATCAGGAAATACAAGGACGACCCAATCGAGGAGAAGATCATCAAGAATGCCCTCGAATGTGCTCATCTAGCTCCGACCGCGAGGAATGAACAGCCTTGGCTCTTCGGGGTGGTGAAGGAGAAGGAGACCCTCGAAAAGATCGCCGACCTCGCCGACCACGGGAGATTCATCAAAGATGCCCCGATCTGTTTTGCAGTCTTTGGCAAGAAGGACGCAAAGTATTATCTTGAAGATTGCTCCGCGGCCACCACCCAGCTCATCCTTGGCCTCTGGGCCTATGGAGTGGGCTCGTGCTGGGTGGCGGGCGAGAAGAAGGAGTATGCCGAGGCAGTCCGCAAACTCCTTGATGTCCCAGAAGAGTACACTCTTGTCTCTCTCCTCCCGGCTGGGTATCCGATGGACGTGAAGATCGCTGATAAGAAGATTCTTGATGATATCGTCTTTGAGGAGAAGTATTCACAGGAGTGAGTTCGGGGTTTACCCGTCCCTTTTTTCGTTTTTGTAGAAATCTTTGTGATGAATCTCTCTGGCAGGGGGCGTGCCGCCCCCCGGACCCCCCGCCACACGATAGGTCGAGGGCAGCGTCACTCTCGTCACAGTCGTCCATTGTGCCTTCCCGACCCTATCTTCCTCCCGGGAGTCCGGGGGCCGCGCTCCAGGCGAGATTCATGAGAGAAGGCGGTTGAGTCACGCGTGCATCTATAAAAGGTGAGGATTTCTACAAAAGTGTATTCTAATACTCACTTCCACCTGTTCCTCTGTGGTGATTATAGGGTCCGGAGGATTGAGGGAACAATCTGAGACCTGGCATGCGGTCCGCTCCTCCCTTCGTGTGAGTCCGGGGCGGGGAGACCCCTTAGGATCATCACTCTGCCTTCCTGTCCCTCTCTTTCCTCTCAGAAACCAGTAGGACAGCGTCCAGGTGCGAGCATGCAGGAAGGCGATTATACGCCGGACAAATGTTAATTAGTCTGTGCACGTGAATTTTACATACATGGATAAGGGACTTCGAGGCGGACCGACGCAGGACGAAGTGGCGGCGGTCGCCCTCTGGCACCTGAGGCTTGCGCCTGGATGTGCCTTTGCAGATGTCGGGTGCGGGACCGGAAAGATCGCTGTGGCTGCTTCCAGGACGGCTGGCCGGGTGGTTGCCATCGACCGTCGGCCCGAGGCGGCGGCCTGCACGAGGGCCGCGGCAGAGACGGCAGGTGTCGAGAACATCGAGACAGTCTGCGGCGAGGCCGTCGAGGTTCTTGAAGGGTGCGGTCCCCTTGACGCCGCCTTTGTCGGAGGGTCGCGAGACCTTGAACGCGTGCTCGACGTGCTTGCCGGGAAGGTGCACGGGCGTGTGGTCGTCGACTGTGTCCTCCTCGAAACGCTCCACCAGGCGGTGGAAACGATGCAGAACCTCGGGATCTTCAAGGAGGTCATCTCCCTCCAGGTGGCACACTCCCACCCCCTCGGGCAGGGGATGATGATGCGCCCGGCCAACCCTGTCTGGCTCGTCGTCGGGGAGGTGGCCTGATGCTGGTCGGCGTTGGGATCGGGCCTGGTGACCCAGAACTCCTGACCGTCAAGGCCGTACGCCTGATTCTGGAGGCTGAGGTGGTCTATGTCCCCGGCCGGGTGGCCGCAGGGATCATCGCCCCGTACCGCACCGATGTCGAGGTTCTCTCCTTCCCCATGACCGGGGACGAGGCCGAGATCGCACGGTGTATGGAGAAGAACGCCGATACCGTGGCGGGTCCGGCGGCGAAGGGGCTCTGCGTCTTCTGCATCCTCGGCGACCCGAACTTCTACGGGACCTTTGGGAGGCTCTCGGCTGTCCTCGCCGACCGCCACCCTGCGGTCAGGTGCGCGACCGTCCCTGGCATCAGTGCGATCACCGCCTTTGCTTCGGTTGCGGACGTCCCGGTCTCCGGGGGAGTCGGGGTGAGCGACGGGTCTGAGGAAGAGAGTCGTCTCCTCCTCAAGGTGACGCACCCAAAGGAGACGGCCGTACGCCTCCGTGCCGAGGGGTTCACCGACTTTGTCCTGGTGGAGCGGATGTATATGGACGGCGAACGGGTTTATCGGGGTGGCGAACTCCCTGAGAAGAGCAGTTATTTTAGTGTACTCTTTGCGAGGCGGTGAAGATGGAAAAGATCTATATTGTCGGGGCCGGGCCTGGGAACCCGGACCTGATCACGGTGAAGGGAAACGACCTCCTGATGCAGGCCGACGTCCTCATCTATGCAGGGTCGCTCGTGAACC
>JAQVHG010000357.1 GCA_028696365.1 Methanofollis sp. | reverse complement strand
GTGAACGAGGTGTTCATAAACCCTGTCACGAGCGAGAAGGAGAAGATCACCACGAAGATGACGGCCACGTTGACGATCTGGTTCTCCTTCAACCCGAGGAGGAGCTGAATAAATCCGAGTCCCCCGGCGGCAAACGCGATGTAGGCCGGCACCACCACCAGCAGGTGGACGATGATTGGGAGAGACGGAAGAACGACTCCCCCTCCAAGACTGGAGGCCGCCCCGATGATCAGCACCACTCCGAGGAGCGTGAGGGCATAGGCCGGGACGACGGTCCCGGCGACCTTCCCTGCCCAGAGGTTCCTGAGTGAGACCGGGGTGCAGAGAAGGGTCTCGATGGTTCCGTCGGTCTTCTCGCGCAGAAAGATCTGGGCGGCGAAGATGTAGCCAAGGAAGACCCCGATGAGCACCGGGAACATGAAGAGCGCCTGGTCGATGAGGGCGCCCCCCTCGGTACCGAGGGCCGTGATGGCCGGGGCCATCGGCAACGAGAAGAGGACGACGACGATGATCGCCGAGATGATCGTCTGTCTGGACGTGAGGATCGTTCTCACCTCTTTTCGTGCCACGGTCATGACGCTGCTCATGCCGATCCCTCCGCCTGCTGCACGGCTGCAAGATAGATCTCTTCGAGGGACCGCCGCGCCTTCCTGACCTCTTCGACGCCACACCCTGCATGGACCAGTGCCCTGACCGCCGCCGATGCACTTCCATCGGTGAGGGTGGCGGTGACGTGTTCGCCCTCTCTTCTGACCTCGGTGATCCCGGGTACACCCTGCAGGACTTCAGCGGCCTTCTCGGCCGAGGCGAGGTCTGCGAGGACGACTTCGAGGTGGGTGCCCTTCTTTCCATCTCTCAGTTTTTCGACGGTGTCGAACGCCCTGATCCGTCCCTGGTGAAGGATGGCGACCGAGGTGCAGATCCGCTGGACCTCGGCGAGGTTGTGGGAGTTGAGGAAGACCGTCATCCCCTCGATCTTGGAGAGGTCGAGGATGAGGTCGCGGACCATCTTTTGGGCCTCAGGGTCGAGGCCTGAAGAAGGTTCATCCAGGAAGAGGACTTCGGGGTCGTGGAGGACGGCCCGCGCGATCCCGAGTTTCCGTTTCATCCCGGTCGAGAAGGTGCCGACAAGACTGTCCTTGCGATCTTCGAGCCCGACAAACCTGAGCATCTCGACAACCCTCCCTTCAGGGTCCTGGACATCATAGAGCCTGGCATAGTAGTCGAGGTTCTCCTGTGCCGTGAGTCTGTCTGAGAGCCCGTTTTGCTCAAGAAGTACGCCGACGCGCCGGCGCACCTGGTCGTCGGTCCCGAGGTCGCCGCCGAGCACGGTGGTGTCCCCTGCATCAGGATGCAGGAGCCCCAGGATACAGCGGACCGTCGTGGTCTTCCCGGCGCCGTTCGGGCCGAGGAACCCGAAGACCTCCCCTTTCTCGACAGAGAAGGAGAGGTCCTGTAGGACCGTGGCTTTATCAAAGGTTTTTTTCAGGTTGTGTACAGTTATGACACTCATGGTGCATCACGTCGTTCGTCGTACCGTCCCAGAACAGGTCGGTGGTGTTCCCTCATGTCTGGACATATCAGATCGTTTCATATGTAATTTCCTTTCAGTCTGCATACAGTGTGCCTGCTCTCTGCCCTACTCTATTCTCATTCAGTGTCTCCTCTCTGCGTGTACAGCCATGTGAACCCTGTCGCGCTGATGCCCATCATCAAAAACACCGCCATCAGGACCTCGGTGCCACCGAGGTGGAGGATGCCGGTGAATTCGATCAGGAAGAGCACAATGATGAGACAGAAGGTCATCGTCCATGACTTCGATCGCGCGGCCCTGAGGAGTTTCTGGTCGCGCTCGTCTGGTTCTTCGGCGGTCTTTCTCTGTGAACTGAGGATAAGCCCTGTCAGACTCGTGACGATCAGAGCCGACCCGGCCACGATGAGAAAGAGGACGATCCTCTCCTGGTCCCTGGCGAAGAGGGGGGCGACGCACCCTACCGAGAGGAACACCAGCCCGGCAAGGAGTCCGGCCCAGCATTTTTTCTTCGAGTGTTGCTTCATTCTACATCACCCTGTATGGAGGAGCAGAGAACTCCCCTAGTCTGGATCGTTTTACTCTTCTCGTCGACAGATTCGTCCGCCTGTCGTTCATGATGGCTCCGGGGATGGCAGGGGAGAGGATGAAAATGCCCACGGTCAGGGCGGTTCAGTCGAGGACCAGGATTGATCCCTCCTGGACTGTAGGTCCATGGACTCTCCGCCAGGTCGTGCAGTCCTCTGCGCATGTGAGATATATCTCACATCCCCTATTTGGAGATTGTGATGTATTTCTAACACGACATCAAATTCGATGAATTAATAATTAGTGGGATTATATTTCATCGCATGATTGAAATAAAACGTTTAGGCGTTCTTTCAGTTGCAAAGATAAACGCGGCAATTGCCCTTGTCGTCGGACTAATCTTAGGGATTCTCTGGATCTGTATGATCGCACTGGCAGGGGTTGCAGGT
>JAQVHG010000052.1 GCA_028696365.1 Methanofollis sp. | reverse complement strand
AAGGGCATTTCATTCATCTGAATTGTTCTGAACGATAGGTTAATTCATAGTGATAAGAAAAGAAATCCCCTCTGGAGTCACCACTCAAAGAGCATATCGGCTCTGGAGAAATCCTCTTAATGAATCTCTCTGGCGGAGTGCTTGCCGCCCCCCAAACACCCCGCCACAACACGATAGGTCGAGGGTCGAGGACGACAATCCCTCTTTATGGTCATCTATTGTGCCTTCCCGCCCTCATCGTGCTCTCGGGGGTCCGGGGGCAGAGCCCCCGGCACGGAGATGCGGGAAGGAGGGTGACACACGTTCTCCCCACACAGTATGCGAGGGTTTCTACAAAGCCAGCATATCCCAAAACTCTCAGAAACTTGAATATCCACTCGAACTTCTGAACTCTTTCCTCGACAGGGGGGGGCGGACCGCTCCCCTGACCCCCCGCTAATAAAGAGTGGTGGAGGATCCCCTCCTCATATGGTCTGGTCTTCTTTCTGCCTTCCCGTCCCTATCGCCATCCTGGGGGTCCAGGGGCAGAACCCCAGGCGCGGCGGTGAGAGAGAGAAGGCGATGAATGCATGGGGGCGCAACGAAGAGTGAGGAAGTCCTCCTCCCTATCCATCGCTCTCATCTTTGAGGAGGAGAGCCGGAGATTTCTGGAATGACCTCAATAGATATTACCATTCCAGAGAAGGCCTCTAGAACAAAAAAAGGGGGCGCTTGGGATCAACAACTCGAGCAGGTGCTGTGCTGCTGGAGGATCTGGTCGAGGGCCCACCCGGCCCACCACCGCACCTGTGGGTCTTCGTCTTTCAGTGCCTCGCTGAGCGGACGCTCGGCCTTGCAGTGACCAATGCTCCCGAGAGTGTAGGCGGCCCATGTCCTGGTGGGGGAGTCGCCCTCGGCAAGAGCGGTGATCAACGCGTTGATTGCAGGGGCGCCGACGGC
Organism: Methanofollis sp.; assembly: GCA_028696365.1. Classification (GTDB taxonomy): domain Archaea; phylum Halobacteriota; class Methanomicrobia; order Methanomicrobiales; family Methanofollaceae; genus Methanofollis. The sequence goes on along the minus strand of JAQVHG010000052.1, from coordinate 9,690 downwards.
CGAGAGCCCCCAGGACGCAGCCATCCTGAGGTGCTTGTCATCCTGACGAAAGAGTTCGATGAACGCCTCGACAGCCGCCTCTCCCATCATCATCCCAATGGCAAGAGCGGCGTCCTCTCTGATCTTCTGCGACTCCCCCTGGAAGAGATAGTCGGTAAGTCCATCAATGTCGTTTTCGACGGCACAGTCGAGCACTTCAGGGGTCGGTGCGAGATCGGTCTCGATTGGGAGGGTCTCATCTGAGAGATCAAGGTCTGCAGGGTTTTGCATAGAGGGGTGGTAGGTGGGGAAGATATAAGAGAGGCATGGATCGGTCGAAAGTGCCCATTGTGATCTTTTTCACGGAAAAGCACATTGTCTGGCCCTGTAGAAATCCTCACCACCTCCTGATGTGAACATAACGCACCTGCCTTGCTACGTCTTCGAACCGGGGGCTCTATCGTAGATCTTCCTATCATCGGGAATCTTCGATTCCCTCTGTTCTCAAGTTCCCTCCGTTCGCATCCCCAGGATCCCGGTGTGACGATGGAACCAGGAAGGCAGAATCGACGAACTTGAAGAGGGCGTTGCAATCTTCGCATCTATCATGTGGTGCCCGCCAGATGGAACCATCTTGAGGATTTACTATGGAAATGATCCAGAAGATCAGATCTCCGAGGTTCCATAGTGGTTTGAATTCATCAAACACCCTCAGGATTGATACGCAGATTTCAGATACATCTCATGAATGATCGAGCCTCTGTCTTCCCATCCTTATCTTCATCCGCCGGCATGATAGTGTGGGGAGGCACGCCGATCAGAGATGCCGCCTCTATCATAGAACATATCCCACAACTCTCTAGGGTTGAAGACCTCCTCAAACTGAAGTGCTTCATTCCAGAAATTCTAAACCCTCTCCTCAGCCGGGGGGGCGGCACGCCCCCCGGATCCCCCGCCGATGAAAATCGGCGGAGGAGCGTGTCCCGTCTACATGATCTCAACTCTAACTTCCCGTCCCCATCGCCATCCCAGGGGCCCGGGGGCAGCGCCCCGGCCAAAGAGGTAGGAAGGCGGGTGACACACCTCTCACCCACACAAGAGTGGAGGGTTTCTACAGAGTTGTTCAGGCAGATCTTTGATCTGCCATGGACCGAAGATCTTCGAGCCAGCCCCCTCCCACTGGGAGTTATCAAATGGATTTCTACAGAGTCATTCCATATTTTCTTTCACAGAAAATCTCTGATCACCTAGCTCTCATATTCGCTCTTGCTCATTCTCCTGAGATGGAAAAAAGGGCAGAAAAGTAGATTGTTCCCGAAAGAAATTTACGATGATCTGCAAATCTTCGGGATGCCACTGATAGCGAACTTGAGAAGACTGAAAGCCTTCGAGGTCTGCGCCCCACCACGGAGAAATAGCAAGAGGGTCCCAAAAGATCCGAAAAGACTAACAACAGAGATGATACGTATGGCAGCCTGAGAGAGAAGATGGCAACACTGGAGAAATTGCTCAACATCGCTGGCGTCGTTGCGGCTGGCGAGTTTACCGCTGACGGGGGTGTCATAGATTTTAAGGCAAAGACCGAGACGTCTGCCGAGATGACGGCAATGACGGCCCGGTTCTGCGCCACAGTGAGTATGATGTTCTCGTCACTGGCCAGTGCCTATACCGAGATGAGTACAATGAAGTGGGTGCCCCAGCAGGTGTGGATGTACAGCGGCGGGGACTGGACAGTGATGATGGGAGGAAGACGATGTGTTTTCATTGAGACAGCAAAGGCGGACTTCAACCACCTGCACCAGATCATGGCGGCAGAATCTGTGTCCAGACCAAAGGGCGCCGCGCATATGGAGTAATTCAACACAGATTACAGAGGTGGCTGGACGGCCTCACACGATCTATGAAAGAGATCTTTTTGTGGCCCTGGAGAATTCGTCTCGACAACTATCTCTGAAGGGCTGGCCCTCGAAGGCTTTCGAGGGAACTCTCAGGGCGAGGGGAGGGAAGGCATGTCGATCAGAGAGGATGAATCCAATATGAGGAATGCAATTTTTCCTGCTCTTCCCCGCGGGGGGCTTTGTCACCGCCCGCACACCCCACCCCACCACACGATAGGTCCGAGGACCGCAGCACCCTCCTCATGATCATATATTCTGCTTTCCTGTCCTCATCGCGGTCCTGGGGATCAGGGGGATGCACCCACAGGGAGTTTGAGAAGATCTCTGATCTTCGATTGAGCCCCAGGCGAGAGACTATAGGAAGGCGGGTGACCCACATGCTCCCCCACGATAAGTGAGAGGCAATACAGAGCCGGGAAATCGAATATATTCCCGTTCGAGCAAATTTCTGATTTTCCACGACACGAAGTGTTTCGAGATGTGACTAAGAGGAACTTGAGATAGCCTGAGGCTTCCAAGAACCTTCGGCATGAAGAGGTGGGAAGGAGAGCGAGTCACGCTCACATATCTCAGCGTGCAGGCAGTCAAAAAAAGTTCTCCAGACCATCTCAGTCAAGGGCGTCAAGTGTCCTGACCGCATACCAGGTCTGCTCCAGTGTCGCCGTCCCACCAAAAACCGACCTCCCAAATCCGCCGTTCTCCCGACGACACTGTCGGACAAAGGTTTCAGCACTCTCTGCTGGCGGCACCCCAAGAAGGCGGGCGACCCCGACCCCGGCGGCGACATGTTCCAGATATGCCGGGACCACCCCCGGCAGGTTCACATACCCATAGGTGGGGTGGAGACAGCGAGTGAGAAAAGCCCTGCCCCCTAGCGAGGGAACCTCAAGGGCCGCAGAGATCGCAAGGGCATGGTAAGTCTCAACAAGCGTGGACGCACCCCCACCGTATCCGCCATCCTGGTGGCGGCAGGCTCTGACCGCGTCGAGGATGGCTGTCCGCACCGCAGGGCGCGGGCGTATCCTAAGAGTCCGGTATAGTTTGAGAACATGACAAGGCCTAGCGAGCAGACTCGTCGACTCGACCGCGCGCGTACCGCCGGAGGGGGTGGAGAGTGGGATCGAAGAGAGCCATAGGCAAGGGTCATGCGTGGGCTTCAGGCCGAGAACGGCAAGAGATGATAGGGCATAATACCCGCATTCCAGTGAATGATACCGCCCGTCCTCTCCCTGTCTCTCCAGGAGCCATGTGGCGGTGGGGGGATCCTCAGGCACCGCTCCAAGGATACGGAGGGCGTCAAGGGCGAAGTAAGTGTCTGCGGGATTCGGTTCGTTCAGGCGGTAGAAGCAGTAGCCCCCATCCTGGCACCGCCTTGCCGCGATGTACTCGATACAGGATCTGGTGATTTCCTCATTGAACATAAGACTATATGCAGACGTCATCAGCCAGGTCGGCGGGTGAAGGCGGACGTCATCGCCTGCATGCAACCATTGGTCTGAGAGAATTTTTACGTGGGGGAGGATAAGGGTGGCGGTTCCTCTCATCCATGCATGCAAAAATCCATATAACGAGAGGCGTATCTGCGGGATGATCAGGATGCATGCAAGATGGCGGGAGAGGCTACAGACCAGAATGGACAGTCTCTCTGCCTATCGGTTCAGGATGCTGCTCGCGTTTTTGATCCTCACTCTCATTGCCATCCCGCTGACCGTGGTGTACCCTCCCATCACTCCCCTATTTCTCGTCTTATTCTCGATGGTCATCATCACCGGGGTCTTTGCGGCACAGAGAAAACGACATCTCCTCATCCTTGTCCTGCTCCTTGCGATCCCCGCGGTCGCCGCCCGCTGGATCTCATACCTTTTCCCCAGTGCCGCTGGAGAGATCACCGGCCATCTCTTTGCTCTCCTCTTCTTCTCGTTCTTCACCGTCTACCTTCTTGAGATCGTGCTCAGGGCAAAGACGATCACCGGCGACACTATCGCCGGGGCGATCAGCGTCTACCTCGTCATGGGCCTGACCTGGGCGCTGGCCTACCAGTTCATGGACGAGATCCAGCCAGGCTCATTCGCCTACGAGACCGGGACCGGACTTGGGGGCGAGCTCTCCCTGATGGATTATGTCTATTTCAGCTTCGTCACCATCACCACCCTGGGATATGGGGACATCACTCCAGTCTCGGCGGCGGCGGAATCAGCCGCCGCCTTCGAGGCGGTGACCGGGACGATCTATATTGCAGTGCTCATCGCAAGGCTGGTAGGATCGATGGAGTGGTAGATAGAGATTAAGGGTTCTGGAGAAACTCTCACTCATCTCGAGCACGAGCGTGACTCACCCGCCTTCTCATATTCTCCCCCGTCAGGGGCTCCGACCGAAGATCTTCGAGGGTCGAGGGGCTTGGCCGCCCCCCAAATCCCCGCGACACGATAAGTCGTGGGCGACAATTTCTCTTCAGGGAATTCAAATATGCCTTTCAGGCTCAATCTTCATCCCAGGGGTCTGGGGGCAGCGCCCACGGCGCGATGCATATGGGAAGGTGGATGAGCCACGTTCACACCACGAAGGGGTGAGGATTTCTACAACACCTGCAAATCTATTATTCTATCGCTTTTCTCCTCGTACAATCGCCCGGGCCGCCGCCACCCCAGTCGAGAACGCCGCCTGGAGATCGTAGCCCCCGGTATCGCCGTCGATGTCGAGCACCTCACCGACGAAATAGAGGCCTGGAACCAACTTCGAGGCCATGCTCTTCTTATTGACTTCGTCGAGCAAGACTCCGCCTCGCGTCACCATCGCCTCGTCGAAGTCTGAGAGGGCCTGCACCGTGAGTGGCCACTCGATGAGATGAGTGACAATCCGACTGCGCCCCTTCTTGGTGAGGTGGGCGGCGGTGAGGTCGTCGGGAATCCCCGCGGCGTCGAGGAGTTTTCGCAGGAATCGATCAGGGAGGGGGTAGTCGTTGAGGACTGTCCTGACCAGGCGGTTCCCATTCGAGGCCGCCTTCTCGACGAGATCACTGACAAGGGCCTCGCGGCTGATACCAGGGAGGAAGGAAACCCGCAGCACGTCGCCAGGGGAGATATACCTAGAAAGATGGAGGATGCCAGGCCCAGAGAGTCCGGTGTGGGTGAAGAGAAGATCACCGGTCTGCTCGCGGATCTTTTTGTTTCCCCGGAAGAGGGAGATGGAAAGACCTTCGAACGAGACCCCAGCAAGGTCGGAGAAGGGGTGGTCCTTCACCTCTACGGCAGCAAGGGCTGGGGCGATCTCGGTGACTGTGTGGCCGAGCGCCCTGGCCATGGCGTAACCGTCACCGGTCGACCCAGTGGCTGGGTAGGTGGCACCGCCGGTGGCGACGACGAGGGTGTCAGCATGGTAGGTGGTAGAGGTGGTGCGGACTAGAAAGACCCCTTCAGATGTACCAACTTCCTCCACCACCTCGCCACACCTGATCTCCACACCCACCCGCCTGCACTCCTCGAGGAGAAGGGCTAGGACGTCTGCTGCCTTCCTGCTCTCGGGAAAGATCTTCCCATTTGGCTCAGTGACCGTCGGGAGACCTCGTTCCTCGAAGAACCCAAGAAGATCGCGGTTGGTGAAGCCGCGAAGAGCGGGCCGCAGGAACTTCCCGTGGTCGCCATAATGCTCAAAAAATTCAGCGACCTCTCCGGCATGGGTGAGATTGCATTGCCCTGTCCCGGTGATGAGGAGTTTTCTCCCGCAGGATTTTTTCTTCTCGAGCACCAGCACCCGTCGCCCCTCCCCTGCAACATGGAGAGCACAGAAGAGGCCGGCAGGACCGCCGCCGATGACGATAATCTGAGTGGCCACAGTATTCAGAGATCTGTTGGCCGCGGGGGATCTTAGCACTATCTGACAAGGACGAAAAACATGCCCACATCATCATGTGTTATTTTTTTAAGAGTAGAATTGTCCTGGAACCTTTATCCAGCATTCTTTTTTCAAGAGAGCCATTATAGTAACCACAATCAGAGAGATTATCCTCTCTCCATTTTTAGGGAATTAACCCCATATAATGGCAATTATTTTGTATTTCCATTAAATGATGGCCAAATCAAATGAATCAATTATCGTAAGTATTATGATTATGGGTATGATATTATCTATATTCAGGTGAAGCCCACTCAACATTACCCCCCAGAAGGGGAGGACGAGGTACCTGGTTTTCTCCAGCGCCTAGTCGATAGCATCAGCATCCCCCTTTTTTATAAAGACACACAGCAGGTCTACCTCGGGTGCAACACCGCCTTCACCGAATTTATAGGGTTACAAAAGAGCGAGATCATCGGGAAAACCGTCTACGAGATCTTCCCTCCCGAATTCGCAGAAACCTACCAGATCAGAGACACCGAACTCCTCACCAACGCCGGCGTTCAGCAATATGAATTCTCATTTAGACTCAGTGACGGCAGGATCCGTCGCGTTGTCTTCTATAAAGCAACATATACCGACGCGTCAGGGAATGTTGCCGGCCTCGTCGGGATCGTCCTCGACATCACCGAACAGCGGAATGCCGAAGAGAGACTCCGCCGTTCAGAGGAGAAGTTTAGGACTCTCTTCGAGACGATGAGCCAGGGAGTAGTCTACCAGGACGCGAAAGGAAACATTATCGACGCCAACCCCGCTGCTGAGGCGATCCTCGGTCTGGTCCGCACCGATCTCCTCGGAAAGACCCTGACTGATCGGTGTTGGGAGTTTGTCTGCGAAAATGGAGATGACCATCCGACCAGGACCGCCCTCAATTCTGGGGAAAGAAGCAGGAAGTTGATCGGGATCAAGAACCCTGTCTCTAGCGAGGAGAAATGGGTGATGACCACGACAATCCCACATGCGGGCAATGGCGTGGCACAGCCGTATCACCAATTCACCACCCTCGTCGATCTGACCTCCGAGATCCAGGCCGAGCAGGCCCTGCAACAATCAGAGGCTGAAAAAGCGCTGATCCTCAACTCAGTAGATGAGGTGATGATCTACCTGGACTGCGACCTCAGGATTATCTGGGTCAATGATGCGACCAGCGTACTCCTGGGGATGAAGAAGGAAGAGATCATCGGCAAACACTGCTATGATGTCGTCTGGGATAGAGGAGGGCAGTGCCCGTGGTGCCGAGTTTCTCGCGTCATCAAGAGCAGAAAGGCCGTCTCTGACCATGTAACCCTTGACGATGGGCGTATCTTTCATATGACTACCTATCCTGTCTGTAACAAAGGAGGTGTTATGGTAGGATACATTGAGAAAGGAGTCGATGTCACCGAGATTATAGCGACACGCCAGGCACTGGAGAAGGCAAACGAAAAACTGGCCCTCCTCTCAAGCATCACTCGCCATGATATACTCAACCTGGTCATGGCCCTGAATTTCTATAACGAAGAGGTCGAGAGGGGAATCCCAGCGGATTCCCCTGTGGCTCCGATGGTCGAAAAGATCAAGGAGACAACCCGGTGGATTGAGCAGCAGATCTCGTTTACTAGGGACTATGAAAACCTAGGGGTCCATGGTGCAAAGTGGCAACGGGTCTCAGACCTCCTGCAGCGAGCAGCAGCGATCATCCCTGGAGAGATCACCTACACAGAGTCAGTTGGTGATCTGGAGATCTTTGCCGATCCACTCCTTGAGAAGGTCTTCTATAATCTCTTTGAGAACGCGGCGTACCATGGTGGAAAGGTCACTGAGGTCTCAGTTTCCTTTGTACCCGGCAACCCTGTGGGGACGATCGTGATCGAGGACGATGGTCTTGGCGTACCAGTGACAGAGAAAAAGCGAATCTTTATGAAGGGTGTGGGGAAAAAAACCGGGCTTGGTCTCTTCCTCTCAAAGGAAGTGCTGGAGATCTCAGGGATCGAGATCAGGGAAACTGGCGGTGAAGGCGAGGGAGCACGCTTTGAGATCCTGGTGCCGGTCGGGACATATCGTTCATGCCGAGCGGCATAGAGCGCGCGCCGCACGATATTCTAATATCAGGACACCTGGTATCTCTGCCATTGGTGGCCTCAGGGTGCGGCAGTCCCTGAGGCCCCATCATTGAGGGGATTAAAAAGGTGATACGAAGACCTGCTGCTCGACAAATTACCCTCGCAGGCGGGATGGTGGCGCTTGCAGTTGGCGGGACATCGACCACAGTCAAGGTGCGCCAGCAGGACGTCGACCGGATGGAGGTGTACACCGGAAAAATGGTTGAAGAACTCTCGGAGGAGGAGTTCAACAGAGCCATGGACGACCTTGGCATCAAGGAGCAGGAGTGGACTGATCAGGATCTCAAGTCGATCGAAGAAAGACCGTCGAGGGTATATCTCAACGAACTTGAACGGCTCGCCGAATTGAAGGAAACGGGTGTTCTCACTGAAGAGGAGTTTGAGGCAAAGAAAAAAGAGATTCTAAAGTTTTGATCCTCTATCAAACTGCAAAACACTTCATGGAGTAATCCTCACCCCCCTGAGCCTGAGCGATGGATAGGTAGTCATGAAAGAGATAGTGTGGAGGCCCTTGTTCAGGAGCATATCCCAAAACTCTCTAGGGGTGAAGTTCTCCTTGAACTGAAGTGCTTCCTTCCAGGAATTCTAAACGCTCTCCTCGACCGGGGGGCTTGCCGCCCCCCAGACCCCCTGCTGATGAAGATTGGCGGAGGATCCCATCTCGTCTTCATGATCATCGCTCTGCCTTTCCGTTCCCATCGCCATCCCGGGGGTCCGGGGGCAGAGCCCCCAGCGCGATTCATGAGGGAAGGTGGGTGAGTTACGCGTGCACCCATAATGAGTGAGGGTTTCTACAGAGCCAATATTCTCATGTTCGCTCTCGCTCACAACCACCGGACCCCTGAGATGAAGATCAGGCTGGGAAGGCACACCCAATAGACATAAAGAAGGGGGGGGGTTGCGCAACCCCGTCCTATCGTGACGCGGGGAACGAGCCCCAGCGAATGTGAGAAGATCTCTGATCTTCGAGCCGCTGAGAAGACTTGTAGGTCTTCGATGGCACGCCCCACACAGAGAGAACCACCGTGAGGATTTTCTACAAAGCCAGACGATCAGAGATCAGAGGCAATCGGAGATTCTCTGTGAAGGGAGAAAATGAGATCATTACTTGTTGCACGAAAAATTGAAAATATTCCTGACAGAAAAGTCTCAGAACTTTCGTGACTCTATGATTTCGAGTTCTGTAGAGTCGAGCACTGACTCAGGGTTCACGCATACCAGGAGCATATCCCAAAACTCTCTAGGGTTGAAGCTCTCCTTGAACTGAAGTGCTTCCTTCCAGAAATTCTAAACGCTCTCCTCCACCGGGGGGCTTACTGCCCTCCGGATCCCCCGCTGATGAAGATTGGCGGAGGATTGCATCCCGTCTTTTATGATCTTAACTCTATCTTCCCGTCTCCATCGCCATCCCGGGGGTCGGTAGCGCCCCCGGCCAAAGAGGTGGGAAGGCGATGAATGCATGGGTGCGCGATGAAAAGCCGGGATCTCTTCATTGTCATCCATCGCTCTTCATCGGTGAGGATGAGGGCTGGAGAGTTTTGGGATGACCTCCAGGTAAAATTCGTGTTGATCTCTTGGGCGTGTGGATTCTTGATCTCTCTCCAGAGCAGGACACCACGTAGGAACCCTATCTCATTTCTACCCCCATGTATCCTCAAATCATGGAGGAGTGGAGACGACAGGAGAGCAGAGGGAGGAAACACAAAGCCCTATACAGCACCTAAATACTATCGTGGGAAACCCACTCAATTGAACAGTCCATGATCTCAATAAAGGCGATACAGCAACCTTCCCCCATATCTTCTGTGTGGGAGGGTTCG
>JAQVHG010000051.1:5298-10650 GCA_028696365.1 Methanofollis sp. | reverse complement strand
ATCATCGTGTACGGGGTGCCGGTGGTGTAGACCTCGACCAGGAGTTCTCCGTCCTTGACCTCGCCCATGAAGTCATTGTCGAAGTAGACCTCCGCCCCCTCGACATTGCACTTCACCAGGTATGCTCCCTTGTCCCCGCCGATAGGGGCCTGCTCCAGGGTTACCCTGATATCCATGGTCTGGTCCTTTGCCGGGTACTCCAGGATGGGGGCGGTATGAGTCTGGTAGCCCTCCGCCTCGACGCTGATCGTCTTGTACGGTGTTGCGGTCGTATAGACTTCGACAAGGAGGCGGCCATCTTTGATCTCGCCCTTCAGGTCGTCATCAAAGTAGACCTCCGCCCCGTCCACATTACAGTGGACGGTGAAGTAGCCTTTGTCTCCGCCGATCTGGGCTTCACCGTCGGTCGCTGCGCTGGCAGTGGCGATCATTCCAGCAAAGAGCAGGACGACGAGCAGGGTGGTGTGTTTTCTCTGCATGCTATCACCACACATCCAGTAACCTTTATCACTTAGAGATTTTTCTATCCTTGTCGAGGGATCGATCCAGAAATTATATTAAATAGGTCAGGGGCATACTCGCTGGATGCAAGAAGACGATCCTGTCGCCCAATTCACGATCTCGGAGGCTGCAGTTGGGGAGTCGGTAAACTTTGCCGGGGTGAAGGACTCCTGGATGGGCACGGGGTTGTGGTGGTGGGCCACGGTCTGTTCGAATGCCAGAAAATGATGCCCCGTGTTATTCATGAGTATCTCCCAAAAATATCTTAGCTGGGCTCTGTAGAAACCCTTAGGAATTATGGGTGCACGCCTGATTCTCCCGCCTTCCACATCATCTCACCGGGGCAGCGCCCCCGGACCCCCGGGATCACGATAGGGTCAGGAAGGCAGAATCGATGACCATAAAGAGAGTGCTGCCCTCCTCGACTCGACCTATCGTGTTGCGGGGGGTCCGGGGGGCGGCACGCCCCCCCCGACAGAGAGATTCATCAAGAGGATTTCTACAGAGCCGGGATCTTTTCATTGTCATCCATCACTCTCAATCGGTGAGAAGGAGGGCCAGAGAGTTTTGGGATGACCTCCATGAAATGATCCTGACGATCAACCCAGGAGGTTTGTATGGGGATTCCCTCTTCACCGGGATCCTCCATAACTGATATACGAAGTACAGAAACTCCCTTAGGGTGATCGGCCGCCCTCATCGCAGCATCTTCATCGTCGTCTCGTGCTTGGGGGTTGCACCCCCGGACCCCCACGGGGAGAGGATAGGTGGGGGCGGCAATAAGGTGGCTCCCCAGTGGTGTCCTGCTTAGAAGGGGGAGCACGGATCCAAACTCCCTGGAGGCCCACGATCATTTTCATCCCATATGCTTGAACCAGGGGGTTCACGCCTGATTCTACAGAACCAAAATCTCTGATCTTCGAAGTGTGAGCGGAGCGAACAAGAGAATGTCAGAGGCATTCGAGGAGCCCCCAGCAGGGGTGATGGGGAAGGCTGAATAGATGACCATGACGAGAGTGCCGCTGTCCCTGACCTATCGTGTGGCGAGGGGTCCGGGAGGTGGCACGCCCCCCGCCAGAGAGATTCATCAAGAGGATCTCTACAGAGCTGGGTAAATACTATTCATGACAGAAATGTAGGAGATCGCCTATGCGAGTCAGTGTCGTCGCCGTCGGGAGGGCAAAGGAGCGATATATCGTCGAGGGTATCGCAGAGTATGAGAAGCGCCTGGGGTCGTACGGAGGGGCACGGGTCATCGAGGTACGGGACGAGCGGATCCCAAAAAATGCTTCTCAGGCCGAAGAAGTCCAGGTCAAGGAACGGGAGGGAAAACGTCTGCTTGCGGCGGTCCCTGACGGTGCCCTCGTCGTCGCGCTCGACCCTGCGGGTGAGGCATGGTCGAGTGAAGAACTCGCCGCACACTTCACGCAGTGGGAGATCGAAGGTGTACGGGACATTGCGTTTCTGATCGGTGGGCCCCTTGGACTCTCTGACGAAGTGTATGCCCGTTCCAATCTTCGCCTCTCACTTTCGAAGATGACTTTCCTTCATACTCTGGTCAGGGTCATCCTCCTCGAGCAAGTCTACCGTGCGTTCAGGATACACAGGGGCGAACCCTACCACAAATAGTTGCAGTAGGTGCCGCCATCCAAACTCCTATTATGCCCTGGCCAGTATATTTTCTTGGACACGTCTTCAGGCGGAGGAGCCAGAAGGGGGACATAATCAGCATGTACGTCAAGATTCCAGAGGACGATTTCGAGCAGCTCAATGAATATATCAAGCGGATGGTTTACCGGGCGATGGCCGAGGGCGACGGCCGGTCGATCGCCTTCAGGGTCGACCTGATGATCAAGGATGGGCGGTGTCATGTCCTGCCGCCGGTCTGGTCCCTCACAGGTGTGAAGGGCATGCCTGAGGATGACGAGGACCAGCACGGACATCTGGTTGAGGTGCAGGAGTCTGAGCGCCAGGTCCTGGTGACTGCTGAACTCCCAGGGATGCGAGAGGAGGAGATCAGGGTCTGGCAGGAGGGATCCACGCTGCACATCGACGCTGCAAATGGAGAGAGGCAATACAGAAAACAGGTCAAACTCCCTCACTCCGACCTCCATGTGGACTGGATGACCTTCAGGCATGGTGTCCTTGAGGTGGCCTTCAGGCTGGCATTGGAGAATTAAGGGCTGTGTAAAGTCCTTCACTTTGTCCAGGTGTGAGTGCGACTCACCTGCCTTTCCATATATTTTCTCCAGGGGCTTTTCGAAAGACTCGTGTCTTTTCGTGTTCGCTCTGCTTACGATTCGGAGATCAAAGATCGTCTTGAACTCACAGATGTCTACCTCTCGAAAAATGGGCTCTGTAGAAAAATCTCATTTTTTCTTATTTCGAGTATGATTCAAACGCCTTCCCGCATCTTGTCCCCCGGGGCAGAGCCCCCGGCCGAAGAGGGAGGGAAGGCGGGGGACACACATCCCCTACTCAATAGGCGAGGGTTTCTACAGAGCTTGAAGAGGGTAATACGGTCTTCGATCGATCATGTGACGGGGGCGGCGAAGTGAACACGGTCTCCACCGATTCTCCAGTTCTAGAAAGAGAGAAAAAGCACGCAACGAGAAGTTTTTATCGCCTATGCGTGATCCAGAGGATCATGCCGGATTCTACAGAGCCAGGATCCTGGCACGTTTTAGAGGAGACAGAGAAGAAACGCGGCCGGTCTTTACCCATCCTCTTCCCTCTTCCAGAGATCTTCAAGGTCCATATTCCTCATCGAATATTTTTTTATTATAATCATTGGATGCAATTATTCCAAAGGAGGGGCGTCCTTAGATCCTGAGAAATTGTGCAGGAAAAGATGATTAACCATACGCTCATAACGTACCCAGACCTTCATGAAAGACTCTGAGATCTTGATGAACCCAAACGACCTTGTTCGCTTCCTCAAGAAGCCGTCGTCAGAATTTACCAAAGACGATATTATTCGTTTTTGTTATGAAAATGGTATCGAGATGGTGAATTTCCGCTATGCTGCGGAGGACGGCAAACTCAAGACGCTCAACTTTATTATTTCTTCAAAGGAGCACCTTGACACCATTCTCTCCGACGGCGAACGGGTCGACGGGAGCAATATCTTCTCGTTCATTGAAGCGGGGAGCAGCGACCTGTACGTGATCCCGCGCTACAGGACCGCCTTTGTCAATCCATTTACCGAAGTGCCGACACTCGAGATCCTCTGTTCTTACTACGACTACGAGGGCAAACCCCTGGAGAGCGCGCCCGAGTATGTCCTGCGCAAGGCCAACGACGAGTTCACCAGACAGACCGGCGGGGTCTTCAAGACTCTTGGCGAACTGGAATATTATGTGATCAGCGAGCGCGAGGACCTCTATCCTGGTCTCGACCAGAAGGGTTACCATGCCTCTGCACCCTTCGCCAAGTTCGAGGACCTGCGGACCGAGGCGATGCGGTTGATCGCAAAGGCAGGCGGTAAGATCAAATACGGCCACTCCGAGGTCGGGTGCTTCACCACCGAGGACCAGTACTTTGAGCAGCACGAGATCGAGTTCCTGCCCATGCCGGTCGAAGAAGCCGCAGAGCAGTTGATCATCGCGAAGTGGATCCTGCGGATGCTCGGTTACCAGTACGGTGTCGAGATCAGCTTCGCCCCGAAGATCACCGTCGGCAAGGCGGGGAGCGGGATGCACTTCCACATGCTCGTCGAGAAGGACGGCCAGAACCTTATGGTCGAGGACGGGAAGTTGAGCCCGATGGCCAGGAAGATGGTCGCCGGCATCCTCGATGCCGCTGACGCTCTGACCGCCTTTGGCGACACCATCCCGACGTCGTACCTCAGGCTGGTCCCGCACCAGGAGGCGCCCACCAGTATCTGCTGGGGCGACCGGAACCGCTCGGTCGTGGTCCGCGTGCCTCTGGGCTGGATCGGTGCCAACGGCATGACCGAGGACGCCAACCCCCGTGACGTCGGCTTCAAGGCGGAACGTCCGTCCAAGCAGACGATCGAGTTCAGGGTGCCAGACGGCTCGGCTGATCCGTATCTGATGATCGCAGGGCTCATCGTCTCCTCGCTGCGCGGGATCAACATGCCCAACGCCCTCGACCTGGCCAAGAAACTCTATGTCGACGTGAACATCTTCAAGCCCGAGTACCGCGACCGCCTGGACAAGCTCGATCAGCTCCCGGCCTCGTGCTGGGAGTCGGCCGACGCCCTCCTTGCAAAGCGCGCGGTATTCGAGGAGAACGGGATCTTCCCTGCCGGCATGATCGACAGCAGGGTGGAGTCGCTCAAGGGCTATGAGGACAAGGGGCTCAGCGAGAAACTCTACGGCGACAAGGACGCGACCAAGGAATTGGTCGACCGGTTCATGCACGTGGCGTAAGGTTTCAGATCTCTCTTCCTTTTTTTGCTCTGTAGAAACTCTTGTCAATTCTTGGTGTGAGCGCGACTCGCCCGCCTTCCCATAGTCTCTTGCCGGGGGTGCAACTCCCCGGTGCGAAGAAGGGAGAAGTCAGGTGATCAGGAGGATAATCAGACAGATCTATGAGGATTTTTACAGAACCGGCTCTGTAGAACCCCTCTGAATATCTCTCTGTCGGGGGGGCGTGCCGCCCCCCGAATCCCCCGCCACAGATAGGTCGAGGACGGCGATCCTTCCGTCATGGTCATCTATTCTGCCTTCCCGACCCTATCGTGGTCCCCAAGGGTCCGGGGGCAGCGCCCCCCACTAAAGAGGGGGGAAGGTGGGTGGCACACGTCTCCCTCACACAAGAGGCGAGGGTTTCTACAAAGCCATTTTTTCATTCATGGTGGAAATAATATTAGAGATGATAGGGTTC
>JAQVHG010000051.1:0-5288 GCA_028696365.1 Methanofollis sp. | reverse complement strand
ATCCTCGTTCCACAATTCAGGATTTTCCGCCATGAACTCAGACATCAGACGCCTGCACTCCTCGTCGTCCATGACGAGCACTTCGACCCTCCGGGTTCGGAGATATTCTTCCGGTCCCTTGAAGGTCTGGTTTTCTCCGATCACGACTCTGGGTATTTTGTAGAGGAGGACTGCGCCGCTGCACATATCGCAGGGGGAAAGCGTCGAGTACAGCACTGCCCTCCGGTACTCGCTGGGCTTGAGCCGGCCCGCATTTTCCAGGCAGTCCATCTCGGCGTGTAAAATGGCGCTGTCCTTCTGCACCCTGCGATTGTGTCCCCGACCAACGATTGTGCCGTTGATCACCAGCACCGAGCCGATGGGGATGCCGCCTTCGAGACGTCCCTGTCTGGCTTCTTCGATGGCGGCCTGCATGAATTCATCCATTAAAGCGACACCCCTGAGAAAGAGAGAGTGCCTCTCGGTTCATGAACATTCTGATCGCCGACCCGGGAACCGGATGATCCGGAGGATGATGCTGTGGCGAGTGACGGGCCCGCTCAGTACAGGATCATATCCCAAAACTCTCTTGGGGTGAAGATCTCCTCGAACTGAAGTGCTTCCTTCCGGAAATTCTCAACGCTCTCCTTGCCCCCAGCGTGCGCGAGGTGGAAGGCGACGAATGCATGGGTGCGCGATGAAAACGCTGGGGTCTCTTCATTGTCATCCATCCTCCTCAACCGGTGAAGATGAGGGCTGGAGAATTTTGGGACGACCTCTAGGAGTAGACCTCATCACCATGCGTTCCCAACCGTGTCGGTCTCAATATCCTTCAGGTTCTCGACGCCATTCTCCTCGCTCACCTTCTCCGTATCCCTCCTCAGTATCACACTATGCACAGGGAGCACAGGCTGGCCAGGAAATAACCAAAACTTTTTCTCGCTGGAACGGTATTCCACCCGCAGAGGGGGGAAAAGTTTGAGACGGTACATCTTCTTTGCAGTTCTAGTGGCCATGCTGGTAGGGCACGGCCTTGCACAGACTGGAGAAACAGGCGACGTGGACGCGTTCCAGAAAGCGTTAGAAGAGGACGGGTTCATCGTGCAGGAAGGCGAGATCGGGTATTTTGATCTCATCAAACTCTATGATTCAGGGGTGATGCCTTCTGCATATGGAAACAATCTGGCCACAAAGTATCTGGCATGCTTCGTTCCGCCGGCACCCGGCTATCCGGTCGACGAACGGATCGCGGAGATTGCGAAAACGCTTGGAATGAGTGGGAACACATCTTCCTTCTGGAATCTCGGTCCTGACGAAGCGGTGGTCTTCGTAGGACAAACACCGCCGGAGTGCAGATACTTCGGGTACGATAATTATCTCATGAGCAGGACCTATGGAACCGAGACCAGGTGGATCTTTGCCAACGTAGCCGATTCGCTGAACAATCAGGTCATCAACACGGACGGAGGGCCGGGAGACCCGTACAACCAGACGACGATGATCGTCGCCACGGCCGACAGGAGTATTGACGAGCGCGTCCGTGCCGCCGCACGTGCGGCAGGATATCCAGACGGGATGATGAACACCCAGGTGTTTCCGTCGTCGATCCTGAACATGGGCCTCGAAAACAACTCAGATACGTTCGGTATATTTATCCGTCCGGCCCTCTTCGCCGATAAGGAGGCCGGCGCCGCATACATCAACAACACTCCTGCGACCGTCTTCCGCGTGACGCCGAGAAACACGACCGGACTCGATCCATATGAGTATCCTGATCTGCGGGTCAGGGGAACGGGAAAGACGGAACTTGACCTTACCGACGATCTCAACGATCTCAGGGACGCGATTCTCGAGAAACACGGCAACCTGACTGCCACGGAGCTTCCGACGAGTATCGGATTCCCGATGGGGAATGATGCCATCCAGCGGGGAATCGATGGGGTCGGCCCAAGCAACGATGCCGCGTATTTATGGAGCGCAAACCAGACTGTCAATTCACCGACGCCGCCCTTCTTCGACACCACGCAGTACTACGACTTCCTGCGAAACCCGCCGCTCACCCTCGGGAACGATACGAATGAATTCATCATCGTCTACGGGGTCAACCATGTCGCCACCGGCAAGGCGACATACTCGAGTTTCTCCTTATATGGAGCAGATGTGTGGAACGGCGTCGGATCGATCACCGACGCGGACTTCAGTGGGACTGCCGAGGGGTATCTCCCTGACAATCCCAACGCGAAATACTTGTATGTCTACAAGATCGCCAGAAACAGTGGAAGTGACCCGCACTGCTTTGAACTCCCCTCTGGTATAGGAAGTTACGGCATCGAGCCCGACCAGCCGCTCTTCATTATCTGGAGGAGTTACCTGGAGAATGCGACGAGTACCGGGCCGTCCTACAACGAGCTTGTGTACGATCGCGCCATAAAGTTCGAGCCGACTGGTTAAGATCGGGAGGAGCCGGGAGGGGTGAGGACCAATCCCGGTTCTAACCTGTTTATTCTGCTCTGAAGAATTCGGCATGAATTGTGGGTTCACGCATACGCGACGAAAACTGTCCTTGCGACTGGGCATCGTGAAGATATGGTTTCATCGCCGTCTCCGCCAGAGATCCTTTTTCTTTCTTCGCACCTGGTTTGCACCTGGTGATATCTCGCAAAACAGCCGTCGATCGATGATCGGAGCATACATGCGAGGTACTTCTATGATGTTTGCACCCGCGCCGAGATCACGGCCAAGACCCCGGTGCCGGGTGTTCTCTGGATCGTGTGCAAAGTTCCAGGGGGAACTGTACACACTTCTCTCTTTGTACTCCAGTACCAAAATCACGTCAGGAGAGATGTTCTTTCCAGGCCGTCATCTTCGCACCCGCCGGGTGCGAACCAGGTGCGAAGGTGCGAAGGTCGGGGGCGTCGTCGTCGATCTGGAGGTCCGCCTTCGCCGGCCTCGCGGGAGACCTAGAGAACGAAATATGATGCTCCCATGGCTCTGTAGGAGATCTTCGCCTCTTTCAAGCACACGTATGAACCGACAGCCTTCCCGCATCTATCTTTGTGCGGGAGGTTAGGAGGAGTGACCAGTTCCCTCTCGAAGAGGACCGTCACGATGATTTCTACAAAGCCTAAAGATCGTCTGTGAAAAAATACCGCAGAGACGATCAGATCTCGATGGCGACCTGGGCCGCGGACTGTGCCGAAAGGGTGCTACCATATTTTGAGCGTGCATATCCCGAGGACGACCGACCGCGCAATGCCGTCGAAGCATGCCGGAGATGGGTCAGTACCGGCGTGTTCAGGATGGCTGAGATCCGCGGCGCCTCTCTTGCCGCACATGCCGCCGCCCGTGACGCGAAAGAG
The DNA here is from genome assembly GCA_028696365.1 of Methanofollis sp. Lineage (GTDB taxonomy): Archaea > Halobacteriota > Methanomicrobia > Methanomicrobiales > Methanofollaceae > Methanofollis. The sequence goes on along the minus strand of JAQVHG010000051.1, from coordinate 1,950 downwards.
AATGACGCGGCCTGTTTTGCCGCGCGTGCCGCAGGCCAGGCGGTGGCGACTGCGCATGTCCCGCAGCACGCCTTCGGGGCGGCGTACTATGCGCTGAAAGCCGTCGCGGCAGCTGACCCCACCACTGCAGAAATTCATACTGCCAGGGAACGCGACTGGCAATCAGAACGCCTCCCGAAAGATCTGAGAGAGGAGATAATGAGCAGGATACTTATTCAGAGACGCGGCAACAGCGTATTTATCAAAATACAAAAGGGTGAAGGTTTTTGATGAATTGGCTCTGTAGAATCCCTCAGGATGGATCTCTCTTGGGGGCGGCGAGCCCCACCGTCAAACCGGTGTTCAGGGTGATCGGCATACTCAGGGATAGTCTGGCAGAGTGCTCTGAAGTAGTGCGAACCCTGCTTTATCTCATTCATCTGGCAATCAATAGGTTCTGTAGAAACCCTCACCAATCGTGGGGAGAATGCGTGCCACCCACCTTCCCACCTCTTTGGCCGGGGGCTCTGCCCCCGGACCCCCCCCAGGGAGCACGATGAGGCCTGGAAGGCAGAACAGATGACCATGACGAGGGTGCTGCCGTCCTCGACCTATCGTGTGGCGGGGGGTTCGGGGGCGGCTAAGCCCCCCGCCAGAGAGATTCATCAAGAGGATTTCTACAGAGCCAATCGATGAACTCTCTGTGAACATAATCATGAAGACATGGCGAAAGGTTTCACTTTTTGAATTATTTCATCCCTTGCTTCTATTTCCATCCGAATGGCATCCCCATACTCGATCGTGTGCACAATGCCTTCATCATAAAGCCACGATACCATGGATATACCCTCTTCAGACATCGGGATGGATATCCTGCAATGTTCCCATTCAGGAAGGTTCTCATAGAGAACCCGTTTAAGTTCGTCAAGACCTTCTCCTGATCTTGCAGATATCATGACAGGAGCGGGAGCAAGATCACTGATCACTTCCATTTTTTCCTGCAGTTCTTCATCAGGAAGAAGATCGGCCTTGTTAAGAGCAGTAACGATCACAGCATCGTCTGCTCTCTCCCAGAAGATATCATGGCTGACAGCCAGTTTTTGCCTGATAACATCCACCGGATCACTCATATCCACCACAAGAAGAATGATATCGGCCAGGAATATCTCATCAAGCGTTGACTTGAACGCATCCACCATCAAGTGTGGGAGGTCTTCGATAAATCCCACAGTATCGGTCAGAAGCATTTTTCTGTTATTGACCATGAGAGAACGTGTGGTAGGAGATAGTGTCGTGAAGAGCATGTCCTTGACTACTGTCTCTTCCTCTACAAGCGACTGGAAAAGAGTACTTTTTCCCGCATTCGTATAACCTGCCAGAGCGACAAGGGAAAATCCCCTTTCATGCCTGAAACTGCGAAGTGACTCGCTCCCATTTCCCTGCTGAAGAAGTTCGGTCCTGATCCTTACGATCTTTTTCTTAATATCCTGCTCATAAGAATCTTCATAACTTCCAAGACCCATAAAGCCCTGCTTTTCATCCTTCTTCTGCAGGGAAACGATAGACCTTGCTTTAGGGAGTTCATATCGTAATCGTGCAAGTTCTACCTGTAGTTTTGCACGCCTTGTGGTGGCTCTTGCAGCAAATATCTCAAGAATAAGCTGGAACCTGTCCATTACTTCACATTTGCATGCCTCAGAGATATTGTAGATCTGCGCCATTGACAACTGGTTGTTAAAAATTACTTTTTCAGCATCCAGAGATTCCACAAGCTCCGCAAGGTCATCCACTTTCCCGGGACCTATCTGGTATTTCCTGTTAGGATATATTGATTGCACAAATGTGCCAACAACTACATAATCCGCAGCATGTGCTAACTCCTTGAGTTCTGCCAGCTTCCGCGAATTGGTAGCAGCATCGGTATCTGGATCATTTCGCTGGACAACAATAGTTTTTTTCATAGGACGGCCT
>JAQVHG010000356.1 GCA_028696365.1 Methanofollis sp. | reverse complement strand
CTTTCCTTCGGTCGCCGCATGAAGCGCCTTGAGCCCCAAATGCACGCCCTGCTTGACATCCATCTCAGAATCATAGTCCTCCTCAAAGACCTTCATCACTGCGGAACGGCCGATCCCGATCCCGGTGGCCTTGTACTCGAGGAGCGTCCCGGAGGGGTCGGTCTCGAAGAGCCGGCACTCGCCTTCAGAGACCCCTGCGATGAGCAGGGCCGTCCCATACGGGCGTGCGCCGCCGAACTGGGTGTAGACCTGCATATGGTCGCAGACCTTCTTGGCCAGGGTCTCGACCTCGATCGACTCGTCATAGGTGACCCGGTTGATCTGGGCCTCGACCCTGGCACGGTCGACCAGGAGCCGTGCGTCCCCGACCAGACCTGACGACGCAACGCCGATGTGGTCGTCGATCATATAGATCTTCTCGATCGACTCTGGCTCGAGCAGGCGCGACGACACCCGCTTGTCGACAAGGAGGATCACTCCGTCCTTGCACTTGACCCCCACCGCGGTCGTCCCGCGCTTGACTGCCTCACGGGCGTACTCTACCTGGTAGAGCCGGCCGTCCGGGCTGAACACTGTGATCGCCCGGTCATATCCCATCTGATATTGTGGTTGCATTAGATCTCCTCACTCTCACAATCTGTCAAAAAGACTATGCTCTCTCCTTTAATATCTTCCTGTAACACATCTACCTTGTGCCGTCCATATCTGAAGGCCGGCACTTTTTTTTCGCCATAGTGCACCTTTTCAGGTTCAAAACGTCCAGATTCACGGCCAAGCCGATTTTTCAGCGCGGCTATGGTCCCTGAAATCGCAATAGTCCGTATAGACAGACGCTTGCCGCCGATGGCGGTGATCGTGGCGCAGGCCACAGCCAGGTCATCCTCATAGCCGCGCTGGCAGCGGATGATCGCGTACTCGCCTGCCGAAAAGACCACAGCCGGCTGGGCCTGTGCCGCCCCGACATCTCCAAAGAGGGAGGTGACCGCCTCGTTTACCGCGAGGTACAGCGCCTTCTGCTCGACCACACGCCAGGGCGGGAGAAGCCGCACCAGGAGGTAGCGCCGTTTGGCCCTGAGGGCTTTTGGTCTCGCCCTCATTCCACCACCCTCACCTGCTCCTCGCGGTCGAGCAGCCCTTCCACCGTGGAAAGGGCAGCATACACCTCGTCCTTCTCCATCCCGAAAAGGGAACAGAGCCCCACCATATCATGCACGCTCCGCAGGTCAAGGACCGAGCGGGCGTTGCTGGCGATGCAGAAGGGGAAGGCGTACTTCCGCTGGAGCCCGAGGAGGTCGGCATACCGGCCAAGGACCTTCTGCCGCCCGCGGCCACGGGTGGCGACCAGGGGAGCGAGGTCGATCTCGACAGCCACCCCGTGCTCGGCCGCGGTCCTCGCGGCCACAAAGTCGAAGCCCCGCCGCGGCACCCGGTGCATCCCCCTGAGCACGTCGACCCCCCCGGTCGAGAGCACCGCCCGGTTGAAACCGTCGTCCCCCCCTTCGACGAGGACCAGCGCATCCTTGGGTGCGCGGCGTACGCTCCGTGCGACGTCCCTGGGGTTTCTCCCCCGCACCAGGACGCCCTTCACCACCCTGACCCCAAAGTATTCCCCTGCACCCGCAGTCGAGACAAGGATCTCAAAACCACACGCACGGGCCTCAAGGGCAAGGCGAGCGGCGGTGGTGTCGCCTGAAGGATAAGGATGCACACAGGCATCGGCATACGCCATCGGTGCACTCCGAAAAAATAAAGATGAGATTATTTTCCGCGGTTCGCGTGGGACCTGATGCTCGGGCGGGTCTTCTCGGTACCCTTACCCTTGCGACGCATGCCCCTGCCCCTCCGGCCGGCCATCGTCTTGCCGCGCTCGGCACGACCGCGCTGGTTGGGGTTGGTCACCCAGGCAAACGCCGGATCGTTCTTGACCGCCGGGTGGCTGCCGTCGACGAGAATAACCTCATACCACTTGTAGCGGCCGTCCTGGCCGACCCAGTACGAGTTGATCGCTTCCATATTCGGGTACTTCCGGGAAGCGCGCTCCTCGGCGATCCGCTGGAGGTTCTTTGCGCCGGTGATCCTGCGCATCCCCATCCGTGCGGTCCTGCGACCACGGACATATCTGGACTTCCTCCGGCCGCCCCGGCGGATCCGGGCACGGACAACGATAACACCCTGCTTGGCCTTGTAACCAAGGTTGCGTGCACGGTCGATACGGGTCGGGCGGTCGACACGGACCACAGCCCCCTCACGCCGCCAGGTCTGCATCCGCTCCCAGAGGAGGGCCTTGACCTCGGTGGTCTCAGGGTTCTTCCACGCCTCGCGGACGTAGGCATACATAGATTTTGCCATTGGTATTCACCTCAGGTTCGGCGCGTTCTGCGCCACATTCCTCAACGGGACGGATCCCGTGGTTCTGTATACTTAGACATCGAGGGGATATTATTGTTCCCTGCCACGGCGTGCGAGAATCACATCCATGAAATTGCACCGGTAGCATGCAATGCAAGGCGAGTCCTAAT
>JAQVHG010000355.1 GCA_028696365.1 Methanofollis sp. | reverse complement strand
TCCCCCGCATGGATCAGCCCGGTATAGTCGCTGAACTCATAATAGGTGAGATTACCATGGAATGTGCCGCTGGTAAAGAGGTCCAGTTTCTTGCCGGTATACCCAAACTCAGGGACACTTCCTCCCACTGAGTCACCTCCAGATGACCCGAATCCCAGGGATACCACGCTCGTTTCGCCCTCCTGTACTTCCACAGTCTGATATGCTGGTTCATATCCCTCTTTCTTTACCTCCACAGTGTAATCCCCGATAATGAGGCCATCGATGATTGCTGGCGTCTGGAGAGACGTATTCGTCAACTCCTCGTAGTCGCCTCCCTCAAGATATACCCAGGCCCCCGACGGCTCGCTCGTTACTTCGATACTCCCGGTGCGCGCTTTGAGATCAAAGTGGACCGTGGTGTTCTCCCCGTTTGTCACCTCGATCCACTGATCTTCGGGGACGTGATATCGCTCATCCAACTCGACCCGCACCGAGTGTTCACCGGCCTCGACCCCGCTGATGGTCGTGTTGGTAACCCACTGAGTCTCTTCGTCGTCAAGGTAGACCACTGCACCGGACTGAGATGAGGTCACTCCGAGGTTCCCGACCTCTTTGCCCGGGTAGCGGACCGAGAGAACAGCGAGCGGGATCTTGAAGTACGCCCCAAGATAGCTCCCGCCGCCCCCCTCGACATCGAGGTCCCTGGTGTAGGTGAAAAGACTGTCAGACCAGGGGAGGACCAGGTCGGTGACATCTTCGGTATGGTAGCCGGAGTACGCTCCCTGCGGCTCCGGGGCCTCGATGGGTTCTGAGCTGAACGTGAATTCCCCTACTTTGCTTGCCATATGGACAAGCGAGAGTTCGGCGACGTACTCGCGCTCGTCATCTTCAGGGAGATCGCCGGTGGCAAAGGTCGTCTCCCCTTCATAGGTCTCGCCCAGATAATCCTCGACATAATACGAGTGGACGTCATGTCCCTGGTTCACCCAGTAATATACCTCGTCGTTGTCGCCGTCGTCATAGGCGACGACCAGGGTGATGATCTTGATCCTCCCGTCAAAGGTGCCTGTATATCCTTCTGGCTGATCGACCTTGACTTTGGCGACGACCTCCCTCTTTTTGATCGCGTCGGTGACGTCGTACCACATCAGGTAGTCGCTCGTCACCCGGTTGCAGTGTTCGTTCACCCAGACCGGTCCGGAACCGCCGTCGATCGGGAATGAGTACGGCACCCGCAGTTCCTCCACCTCCAGGGTCTGTGTCCCGGATCCGCCGTCGAATTTTACCGTTGCACGATGTTCGTAGTTGTTCTGCATATGGGCGCAGTAGACGGACACATAGAGGCGTGCCCATTTGATCTCCGTGTATTCAGGCAGGGTATACTTCTTTGAGACGTCACGGTCCATTCCTGTGCCGACAAAGGAGTTTACGTAGACCCCACCTGAGACGACGCCTTCGTCAACGGTCGTGAGAGGGATGCCTCCCACATACTGGTCGGCAGCGACGCAGGCCGGGAGGGTGAGAAGGAAAACGGCGAGAAACACTGCTGCTCGTGCAGATGTGCTCTCTGTCGCCACCGTTCACACCCCCGTCCTGATCGCTGTCACCGGATTAAGGCGTGCCGCTTTCAATGCCGGATAAAATCCTGAGATCTGGGAGAGCACCACCGCAATGACGATCCCGAGTAACAGGAGGCCCGGCGTGATCAGGGTGATATCCGCGTCCGCAAAGGTGGCAAAGGTGTCCCCGAGCTGGGCGATGATGAAGGGTTTTCCGAAGATGTTGATGACGCCGGCGAAAGCGATCCCGAGGAGATCGCCGAGCACTCCGCCGATCAGTCCGATATACAGACATTCAAAGAGGATGAGCTGGACGACGTTGCCGGGAGATGCGCCGATGGCCATGGTGATCCCGATCTCTCTTGTCCGCTCGAAGATCGAGGTGATCATCGTGTTCATGATCATCAGGGCGCCCACGATGAGTGACACCCCGGCAAAGAACGCGAGGAGCAGGACGACCACATCCATAAGACGGTTCACCGACTCGATCTGCTCGAAGGCCCCTGTGGCGGTGAGACCCAGGGCCTTGACGCCGTCCACCACCCCGAAGACCTCTTCGGGATGGTCGACCCTGATGATGACGCCGTCGAAAGACGCCTCGCCGCCGCGCAGATCCTGTGCGACCCCACGGTCGATCAACATTATCTGATCGAATTGGTCGTCCCGTTCCTGCAGCACGCCGGCCAGCGTGAAGTCCACCTGCACGTCCACTGGCATCCCGTCCTCGTCGTACTGCCTGATCAGGATCGGGATCGTGTCGCCGAGGCGGATCCCTTCATAGCGCTGGAGTGTCTCGGCGAGGTCGTGGCCGAGGACCGCCTGCCTGGAACCTGGATCGATCGGATCTCCCTTGAAGTATCGGGGTTTGATCACATCCCCGATCTCTGCCGGGTCGATGCCCATCACACCCAGATAGGTCTGTCGTTTTGTTGCGTAGGCTTCTCTGACAACCGCAGATGAAGCTTTGATATGGGGTATTG
>JAQVHG010000050.1 GCA_028696365.1 Methanofollis sp. | reverse complement strand
TCTCATCCGGAAAAAGATCAAGATGACGCCAGATCCCCTCACCGATACCTGACCCCGATCACTCGGGCAGATGCAGAATGGCAAGGTACCGATCTGATCTCTGGTCTAGAGTCAAACAACCCTCTAGATCTCTCTCTGGCTGGGGGCTAGCCGCCCCCCAAACCTCCAGCCCCAAGATAGGCCGTGGACGGCAATCCCTCTTCAGGGAGGTGTCTTCTTGGCTCAATCGTCATCCTGGGACACTCGCACCCGGCGAGATTCATGAGGGAAGGCGGTTGAATCGCGCTTGTACCCATAAAGGGCGAGGGTTTCTACAGAGCCGAAATAATAGGTCTGTAAAAAACTCTCAGAATATTTTTCCCTGGCAGGAGAGCGCATCATTTGCTGCCATCTGTCAATTAGACAGCGGTGCAGATACTAGCCGCCATCGTCTTCAGCGACATTATCGTCAACCAAAGGGAGAGTCACGGTGTTGCCACCTAAAATACGCCCATTTCACGCCTGGATTCAAGAACCCGACCCCAGATCCATGACCAAATCAGGAGAATTTCGAGATCTTCATGCAGAGACGCTTTTATTCGATATAACCCATAGAATCCTCATTCTCACGGCCCTCAGACGACCAATATTACTACAAGTAATACATACCTCCTCGCGCCGCGGTACGCCCCTGGAAAGGGCTGAAACAGAACCCGTATCTGGGCCGGATTTCGGGGAGCCTGCTGCAAGAGCGATCGTCGAACGATTTTTTTCCCCGCCTTGCCGAGAGCGAACGCAGATCAGCACCCCTATAAGGTACACCGACTCGCATCCATATCGAAGGATATATCCTGGCCGGCCCTCCACCCATATCTTGAATGGAAGAATATTCCCCAGAATATAATTCAGACATGAAGTAGGCACGGCCGATGATGAAGAAATACACCCACGAGGTGAGGGACCCGATCTATGCATTCGTTCACCTGGACTCTGATGAAAGAGAGGTCCTGAACTCTGCACCAGTCCAGCGTCTTCGCCACATCCATCAACTTGCACTGACCTCTCTGGTCTATCCAGGCGCCACCCACCGGCGGTTTGAGCACTCGCTCGGGGTCATGGAACTGGCAACCCGGATCTATGACGCCGTCACAGAGGACCGGTGCACCGATGCCCTGGAGATCAATGGAGCGTACGACCAAAGGTACTATCGGCGTGTCCTGCGAATGGCCGCGCTCGTCCACGACATCGGCCATGCCCCTTTCTCCCATGCCTCTGAAGACCTCTTCCCTAAAGACTGGGATCACGAGGTGATGACGCTCAGGCTCATCGAGAGTGAGGAGATGGAACGGCTCTGGAAGCGACTGAAGATCCAGGCGGAGGATGTCGCAAAGCTTGCCCTTGGCCCGAAATATTACACAAAAGAGATCTTTACCACCACTGAAGCAGTTCTCTCAGAGATCATCACCGGCGACACCTTCGGCGCCGACCGGATGGACTACCTCCTCAGGGACTCGCACCATACCGGGGTCGCCTATGGCAGGTTTGACCACCACCGCCTCATCGAGACCCTCAGGGTTCTCCCGAAACACTATGAGGACGGGTCGACTGAGCCCGCCCTCGGGGTGGAGAGTGGGGGGATCCACTCGGCAGAGGCGCTTCTGTTGGCGCGATATTTTATGTTCAGCCAGTTATACTTTCATCCCATCAGGCGGATCTATGATCTCCATCTGAAAGAATTTCTGCAGGCATGGCTGGAGGGAGGGTATTTCCCAACCGAGATCGAGGATCATCTCGGCCTCACCGACAACGAGGTGATGGCCGCCATCTGGAAGGCCAGCAGGGACCCAGCCCTCCCTGGCCATGAGGCCGCGGAGAGGATCGTGAGGCGCACCCATTATCGGGTTCTGTACACCCGTAATCCAAACGACGTCCTGGTGAACTACCGCGCGCCCTAAAGGGCGTGGCTTCCTGCTTCATCCTCCCTCTACTGAGGTGAGTCCACAGGCTCAATGGCGCGTTCCGCACCTGACACCCCAACAAGATTCTGCTCTTGTAGGGCAAACTTCTTGATATTGATCGCCGCGTTGATGTCCCGGTCGTGATGAGTGCCACAGTCAGGGCAGATCCATTCCCTATCTGAGAGGAGAAGATCCCGCTTGAGATACCCACATTTGCTGCATATCTTCGATGAGGGATCGAACCGCCCGATCTTCAGGAGCGTCTTCCCGTACTTCCGGCACTTATATTCCAACATCGTGAAGAACGTGCTCCACGAAACATCTCCAATTCCCTGTGCGAGACAATGGTTCTTCATCATCCCGTCAACATTCAACGACTCCACTGCAATGGCTTGGTTCTCGCTCACAACTCGAAAAGAGATTTTGTGCAGGAAATCATTGCGCTGGTTGGCGATCTTTTCATGGCACCGGGCAAGATTCCGGATCGCTTTCTCTCGGTTCTTCGATCCTTTCACCTTCCGTGACACTCGCCGCTGCAACACTTTCAACCGCTGGATGGAGTTCTTCAGATATCTGGGGTTCTCAATCTTCTCTCCTGTGGAGAGGGTTGCAAAGTCCTTCAACCCGACATCAATCCCAAGAGTAGTATCTGAAGAAAACGGTACAGGTTCAGGCTCAGGTTCCTCGTCATCGACAAGAATACTGACAAACCATTTTCCCGTCGATGTTACAGAAACCGTGGCGTACTTCATCGTCCCGGTGAAGACGCGGTGGAAGACAGTCTTAACCTCACCAATCTTCGGGAATTTGATCTTCCTCCGATCAAAGTCCACGCGGTAATGCTGCGGGATCTGGAAAGATTGAACAGGATTCTTCCTTGACTTAAACCTGGGAAAACCTTTTTTCTCACGGAAAAAGCGCGTGAATGCGTTGTCGAGGTTCCTGTTCGCGTACTGAAGAGACTGAGAGTTAACGTCTCTGAGCCATGGATGTTCTTCTTTGAGGGCCAAAAGACGGTTGTTCAGGTCGAAACAGGAGAGTTTTCGACCTTCCTGCTCGTATGCTTTGATCTTTTGCTCCAGGGAGTGGTTATATACAAACCGACAGGCATGGATGTGCTTCATGAGGAGCACAACCTGCTCCTGTGAAGGATACATCCGATACTTGTAAGCCTGAAGCATACCATTACTAATATGTTTTACATCAAAATATATTTATCTGTAACAACATAATATGGATCAAAGGGGCTCCGCTTTCATCCCCGGCCTGAAGGCCGGGGTCTTCTCGCTCTGCCCCTTTACCCCGCGAGATAAAAGTCCCCTTTTTGGCAGGACAACCGGGCAGATCCTCCTGCAACCCCTCAGGTTCATCCATGTGCTCGACTACCTGGGGGACATAAAGAAGGCGGTCGAGTTCTACGCCGTCTTTGGAGGGACACCGGCATACCTCATGGCCGCCGATCCAGAAGAGGACATCCTGAAAAATATCGAGGAGAAGGTGATGAGGGAAGATTCGTTTCTCTTCAGGGATGTGGAGTTCGTCCTCAGGACCGAACTTGTCGAGCCAAGGTATTACTTCTCCATCCTCTTCTCTCTCGCACAGGGGAACCACAGGATCGGCCTCATCTGCAACGATACCGGACTCTCCAAGAGTGTCGTCAACAAGTATCTCTCGGCCCTCATCGATCTGAAGTTGGTGCACCGGCGCATCCCTGTGACCGAAGGGCAGAAGAGCAGAAAAGGCCTCTACTTCCTCTCAGACAACCTCTTTGAGTTCTGGTTTTCATTCGTCAACCCCTATCTCGATGCCCTGGAGCGTGGCAACGCACCGCTGATCGTGGACCAATATGTGCGGCCGCACTTCGCGCGCTATGTCGGTACGCACTTCGAGGATATCGTGATGGATCTTTTTGATTCCTTCAATCGGCACGGCCTCCTGCCGTTCGTCTTCACCAGGATCGGGAGTTGGTGGCACCGGGGAGAGGAGATCGATATTGTCTGCCTCGCCGAGGACGGGTACCGGATCCTTTTCTGCGAGTGCAAATGGCAGGACGGGGTCGATGCCACTGAGGTCATTGCCAGGCTGCGGCGAAAGGCCCCCCTTGGTCTCCTGGCGTAATGACCGGCGGGAGGAGTACTTCTGCGTCGTTGCGCGGTCGTTCTCGCACCGGGTTCTGGAGAGCGAGGGGATCTGTCTCGACCTTGACGACTGCATGGCATGGGTCGAAGAGATCAGAGAGGAAGCAGTCCAGAAATAAACCCCTCAAGGACGTCGAGTCCGTCCTTTTCGGACCATTCTTTGCAGGCAACACGGCGTATCTACCCCGCCGCCAGAAGAGTTATGAGAAGAAAGACCCATCCTCTTACTACGTGCACGAGGTGTCTGCAGTGGAAGAGATCATCGAGAGGCTCCGGACGGTCGAAGGGTTTGAGAAGGTCCGGTTTGTAATCCTCTATGGTTCGGTCGCCAGGGGAGATGCAAGAGAGGGATCAGATATCGACCTCTGTGTCTTCTTCGACGGAAGTCCCGCGGAGGCGTCGAGGTTCAGGTTTCTCGTGCGTGGCAGAACTCTTCAGCGATCCATACGACCTCCAAATTTTTCAGCACCTCCCGCTCTATGTCAGAGTGGAGGCGTTACGTGGTCGGGTGGTCTACTGCCCTGACGAGCGGTTTTTGTACGATATCGCAGTCGAGACCATCAGGGACTTCAATGCCTTCAAGCACCGCTTCTATGACTATATCGGGGAGTCGGCGATGCCATGAGGAAAACTCTGAGAAGTGCCGCCATCAGGACCACACTTCAGGAGATGACCGAGAGCATCGGCATGGTCCAGGAACATCTGCCTGATTCGGCCGAGGCATTCACCAGGCTCGGGATTGTCAGGGACGGCATCTACAAGAGGATGGAATATGCCGTTTGAGGGTCTTTGACATCTGTGCGATGCTGAACACCGATCTCCGCCTCGGTGTGCCCGGCACGGACGAAGATATCGTCGACCACCTGATACGCCACGGTGTCCTCAGCAGAGCGGTGCTCAAAGATCCTCACGGCGATGAAAGGGTTCAGAAACATTGTCGTCCACCGCTACGGAGCGATCGACGACGCTCTCACGTTTGCGATCCTAAAGGAACATATCAGAGATTTCGCTCAGTTCAAACAGGAGGTCGAGGCATTTTTGCGCAGCCGGGATGCCGCGGCCGACACTCAGGACTGACTGTCAGCGAGTCCATCCTTTTTTGGAAAGAAAGGCTCTGTAGAATTCCTCGGGTTTACTATCTCTGCGGCGGGCTGTCCGCCCCCAGCGAGAAGATGGGGGGAGGCAGTTGAATCGCCCTCGCACCGAGAATTGGTGAGGATTTCTACAGAGCCGAAAGAAAGAACATTTCACCGTGGCGGCGCGATCTGGCAGGGTGGCAGGCGATAGAATGAGCAGATGTGCCGCCGGACCACAGACATTTTTCAAAAAAGCGCAGCCCTCGATCGTCTCCGGTTCAGAGATCCTGCTGCAGTGCATCCAGGATCTCTGCAACTGCCCGCTTCAGTACAGGGAGATCCTGTTCGACGACGTCCCACACCGCCTCCAGGTCCACACCCATATACTGATGGATCAGGATATCCCGAAGGCCGGCAATCGCACGCCAGCGGACGTCAGAACGTTTCTCTTTCACCTGTTCAGAAACCCTTTTCACCGCCTCGCCGATGATCTCGAAGTTCCGGATCACCGCGTCCTGTACCATCGGGGATGCCATGAACGCCTCCCGCCCTCCCCGGGTGTAGGATTCGATCCTGCCGGCACACTCAAGGATATGGATGAGGTACAGCCGGTCGTCTTTCACAGGGGCTTTCACAGGGGGACGGCCTCCTGATGGATACGGTCCCTGATATACCAGTGCAGTCCTCCCTCGGTTACGACATCGACCTTGCGGCCGAGCAGATCCTCCAGGTCCTGGACGAGGGCAACGTGGTCAAGGAGATTTCGTCCAGGTTCAAATTCGACGAGCAGATCGATGTCGCTCTCCGGGGTCTCCTCACCCCTGACAGCCGAGCCGAAGAGACGGACCGTACGGGCACCATGGCCTGCTGCGATCCGCAGGATTTCATCCCTTTTTTTCAGCACATCTGCATACAGGCTCATCTGATCTTCTCTTATCTGAATAGGAGAAGATAAGAGTTGCCATGAACATGACCCCGGGCAATCTTCGAAGTCCTCCCACGGCCCTCGTTCGGGATCGGGATGAGAGTGACCCCCCTGAAGAACCCGGGCTTCCTGTCTCATCCTCCCTCTCTTCAAACACCATCTCGATGACTCTATTGGGGAGCGGGCGATTGCTTCTTGAACGGACCTCTCAGAAGTGCCACCATCAGGACCACACTCCAGGAGATGACCGAGAGCATCGGCATGGTCCAGGACCATCTGCCTGATCCGGCCGAGGCATGCACCAGGCTTGGGATTGTCAGGGACGGCATCTACAAGAGGATGGAATATGCCGTTCGAGCGTCTTTGACATCTGTGCGATGCTGAAACACCGACCTCCGCCTCGACGTGCCCGGCACGGAGTCCTCAGCAGAAGGATGCTCAGGAACCTCAAGGCGATGAAAGGGTTCAGAAACATTGTCGTCCACCGCTACGGAGCGATCGACGACGCTCTCACTTTTGCGATCCTAAAGGAACATATCAGAGATTTCGCCCAATTCAGGCAGGAGGTCGAGTCCTTCCTGCGGGCGTCGGGATGTGGTGAGAAACTCCCTGACTGAGGGTATGGCGGATAGATAGCCCCATAGAACCCCTCCAGGCCCTTTTTTAGACCGCCCCGGTCTTAAGCTTTGATCTCCCCTGTCTTCCCTCTCCGCCTCAGCGGGGATTTCACTCCCGGACCACCCGTGATGAAGATCGCTGAGAAGGCAAAGTCTAAGACCCTAGCGAAGGCCTTCCCAAAAGACTGCCTTCCACCGTATCGTACTCATGCGTTTCTTCCTAGACCGGGAGCAGGAGGTTCCTCTCTCCTGGGGGTGTCCGTGATCGCCATCGACGGGTATTCCTCACGCATAGTGATGATGAGGTCGTGACACCGGCAGCCTTAAAAGATTATGTTCACAAAAATGAACATATGTTCGGCAATACGAACGCACTCTCCAGGACGTCATTTCTGGTGCTCCGATTCCTGGGCAGAAACTACCATCAAGGATTTTATGTCCGTGAAATCGCCAGGTTGCTTCATCTGGGAGTGGGAACGGCGAGTGAAATACTTGCCCGCCTTTCAGAGGCCGGTCTGCTCCACCGCGAGGAGAGGGGGCGTCTTGTGCTGTACCAGGCAGCGATGAAGAACCCGCTCCTCAGGGAGATCAAGATCTGTGCCACGCTCATTGACATAAACCCGCTGGTCCTCCAGTTACAGGGAAAGGCGACCCGGGCGATACTCTTCGGAAGCGCGGCAACCGGGGAAGACACCGATGAGAGTGATATCGATCTCTTCATCGAGACAAGGGATGTGCCTGGGGTGGCAGAGAGTATTGCAGCAGTTCAGGCCGGACTCGACCGGGAGATCTCAGCGATCATCCTCACGCCCGGCGAGTTCCGTTCTTTGAAGACCACAGATCGAGTTCTCTACGAGCGCATAATCGGAGGAAAAACTTTGCACGAGGAGTACGATGAAGTCTCAGTTTGAGCAGTGTCTGCGACGAGGGAAGATCGTGCGCATCCCAATCGATGATGGACTTGGTCGCAAAAGAAGTGCAGGAAGCAGGAGAAGACCTCACTGCTGCCAGACACTCCCTTGCGGAGGGGAACATGAAATGGGCGATCATCCAGGGGTACTATGCACAGTTTCATGCCCTTCGTGCACTGGTGTTTGCCAGAGGCTATCGAGAGAAGAGCCATGTCTGTCTCAGGCACGCCGTTGAAGCACTTTATATTGATGAAAACATTCTTCCGTCACCTGTACTCGAAGATTTCACCTTTGCGATGCGTACGCGTGAGGGCGCAGATTATGGATGTGTCTATTCTGAAGAGGATGCCCATGATGTGGTGAGATCAGCAGGGGCGGTGCTCGATCAGGTCAGGGCGATCTTCGAGTGAACGGTCCTGCGCAATGGGGCATGGGAGATGAGGACAGATCACCTACTCTAGAATCGTGGAAGAGATCTCCCCTATGATGATCCTTCCCGTGATCTGGGGCGGCGAGGTGATCAGATCCTTACGCAATGAAAATGATCGTCGTTCCCTGGAGGGCGTGAATCCCTGGCTCCCCCATTGGAACTCTGCTCCAGAGTGAGTCTCTCAGAAGATTCTTCTCCAGGCCGGGTTGACTGTCGAGGAGTTCCAGGCGCTCCTGTAATTCTTTTCTATCGATTTGAACACTCGATCTCTCCATGAAGAGCATATTCGGCCCTATCTCCAGGCAGGGAGCGACCGGCCCCCTCTCATGAGAGATGAGAGTCCACATGGACCGGTGGCCCTGCCCCCCAAATACCCCCATATCGTCCCCTGATCCAGGGCCATATCGAGCGTCGTTGCAGATCTCCTCGGAAAGACCATATTTTCGCCTGTAGCCGGCGGAAACCACCGCTCTCCAGGCCAGGAGAGGGGGTATATTACCATAGGTAATGTTATCCCTCCTTGTGTCGCGGTACGCCCCTGAAAAGGGCGAAAACAGAGCCTGGATCTGGGCCCGATTTCGGGAGGGCTGCTGCCCCCCTGATCGTCGAAGAGTTCCCCCCTTTTCTGAAGTCCATCTCGAACTCTCCAACCCTGTCTGAAAACCCCCTCCTCACTCCCACACGAGAATGAAACCCTCGCGTTTCCGGGTGCGAACGCGATGTGTCACCCTTTCGTTGTGTGGTCGGCTTCGTCGAAAATTGCCTGAATACCCTGCTTGAGAAGAGGAAGATCGTCCCTGACCGTCAGGAATACCGCCTCGTAATCCACTCCAGAAGAGGGGTGAACGATCTTGTCCCGCATGCCTGCGATCTCTCTCCAGGGGATGTCTGGATAACACGTGTGTACCTGTGGCGAAACGTTCTTCGCCGCTTCGCCGATGATCGTGAGCATGCGTTCGATCCCGGAACGCTGGAGCGGGCGGGTTTTGAGTTCTGCTGCCGAAGCAATGTCTCCGGAAAAATCCTCAATGGCAACGATGGCATCAAGGATATGATGGAGGTATGCAGGATCTTCCGGCGTCATAGATCACCACTTCGTCGCGACGTATTGCATCAGCAAGGTAAGGGCTGACCGCATGCTCCGTGACGAGATCGACGTTTCTATGGAGGGCGACCCTGAGGTCATCTTCGATCCGCACGAGCTGGAGAAGGCTTTTTGTGCGGGCAAATCTGACCAGGATGTCGATGTCACTCTGTGCACCGGCCTCTCCCCGTGCATAGGAACCAAAGATTGCAATCCGCTCGGCATCGTTCTGTGTCAGGACGCGAACGATGGTCTCACAGATCTTCTCGGTCAAGATATATCCCGGCATTTCTCCCTCGCTCTTGCTGTGACTATTCATCCCCCCTCTTCATCAGTCTTTCGACAGAGGAGGTGATTCATCGTCGCCGATCCTTTACTGGCATCTCTTCTCTCTGGGGGACCGCTCTAGAATATCCAGACCAGAGAGCAGTGTGAAGAGATCAGAGAGATCGCCAGGGCCCTGGACTAGAACCTCTCAGAGGAGCAGGTCAGGGAAGGGATGGACCTCCTCACCACACTCCAGTTGATCAACTCCATCTCAACCAGCACCCCCTGCACGATCTTCTCTCCCGTCTGCCCTGAGGAATACCAGGGAAGGTGCAGGGGTGTGCCAGGGGGATCCTTGTCAAGGAGATAGGATAGAGGGGGGGACAAACAGTGGAGAAAACGGCATGGAGACATGTGTACGCGGAATGGTTCTCTCCACCACCATCAATCTCTATTCTGTGGGTCAAAGGCTTGATAGTTCTGGGATGTCGGCCCTTTAGAGACCCTATATACTCACGGTCCAGCGCACTATGGAAGGGGCAAAATCGATGTAACACGATTGCTGCTGGCTTCACAGTCGCCCACAAAAATAATTTGGTCAACCTTTATTTTTAGCTAGAGATTTCAGATCTTCCTTTATTACATTCCTTTTGGACCGAAAATAATCCAGAGTCATATCCTGAGACTCAACCGTGACCATCCTCAGTGTATCGGCTTCCTTGCACTGTTGCTGTAAATTGACGATTTTCAAAAGTCTTTTTTGTCTGCTTTCTGATCCAGATAGGATATCTCCACTCTCGATCAGGGCATCTCTCGGATAGATCTCTCCAACAGTTTCGCCCATACGATCAATCCGATAATATCCATAATCCTGTCTATTGAGGAGGCGTGTTGTATTTCTGGGAATGTCTTTCTTCGTTTTTAACCACTCATAAAAGCCAGGATTTCTCTTCGGGCCCATGTGAACTCCACCCAAACAATCCAGCCCATGCCCGTATGCAATAAGATCACGTGCCGAGAGTACATCCTGATCATTAATGGCTTTGCCATAACTGACGTTTATATAGTAGAGGAAGTTGTCCTCCTCATAACCCCTTTTTGCAAGTTGTTTCTTCAAGGCATTCAAAGAATCAAGATGGCTACGCACCATAGTTCCATCAAAATCTATATAATATGCATTGATCCCATTATCAAGGTAGAAATCAATAATTTTTCTTGTGTAAAGGGCAGCAACAGAGGGGATGTACCCCAAGATGCTCTTATTATTTCTGATCTCGATACTGT
>JAQVHG010000354.1 GCA_028696365.1 Methanofollis sp. | reverse complement strand
GAACCCGACCGTAATCACCGTGACAATACCAAAGTTCTGGATGATGTTGAAGGCCGAGAGGACCAGTGCTGAGAATCCAAAGACTGTCGTCAAACCTGAGACTGTGATCGCCGTCCCGATCTGGGAGACCGCGTGCTGGATCGCGTCATAGACGCCTGACCCCTTGTCACGCTCTTCATAGAACCGCTCCATGATAAGGATGGTGTACTCTGAGGCCACCCCAATGGTCATCGAACCGAGAACCGCGGTGAGTGGAGTATAATCGATCCCAAGGAGGTACATGATCAGCCCGTTCCACCCTACGATCATCATGATCGGGATAAGCGGGGAAGCCGCCTTCCCGATCTTGCGATAGACCAGGAAGAGGAACACGAGGATGAGTCCGAAACCAAGGAGTGTCATCTGGGTCTTGCCCTTGGTGATATCATCGATGAGCGCCGTGAAGAGTTCAAGGGAACCTGTCGGGTCAGCGACGATACCGGCCGGAGGTTTATCCCAGGAGATGTCCTGGCGGACTTTATTGATGAAACTCTCCGCCTGCTCCATCTCCATGTCAGTCAAGGAAAACTGGATGACAGTCTCCATGTTCCCACGTAGATACTTCGCCTTCTCGGCCTCAGGAATCTGGGCAAGCACCTGGCTGACTTCGGCATCGGTCCCTGGCAAGACACCGTTGTTGTACTGCTGGATCAGATTGACGATGCTGCTCGCGTTGGTGATCTCGGCATTGTCGTGCACCTCAGATTGCGAGAATCTCTCAATCCATGCCAGACTGTCCATGCTGGTGACGTCGTCGCCCCTGATATAGATCGGGAGCGTCTGGGTCGAGCCCATCGTGCGCGTGATCTTTTTTAGGTCGACGACCGCCGGCATATCAGAGGGGACAAAGGTCTGCTCGTCGGTGCTGATCTTGATCTCACTGTCCATCTCGACCCCGACAAAGGCGACGAGGCCAAGGATGAGGAGGATAGGGACCGGGTTTTTTGCGATCTTCACGGCCAGGCCGCCGAGGAAGTTGTTGTATGCGGCCATCTTCCCACTGGCGGCGCTGCCGTTCTTTTCCTTGGGGCGGTACTTGAAAAGCACCCCAAAGGTCGGAACGACGATGAGGGCCGCAAGATAACACATCACCACACCGATGACACAGACAAGACCGAAACTCTGTACCATCGGGACCGGGGAGATCCACATTGCAAGAAAACCCATCGAGGTCGCGATCATCGCGTACAGGACCGAAGGGCCGGTTTTGGTAATGGTGGTGATCACCGATTCTTCGACCGGGGCCTGTCGCCGTTCTTCGTCGAACCTGGAATGAAACTGGATCGCGTAGTCGATCCCGATCCCGATGAGCACCGGGAAGGCGCCCATCGTCGCCATGTTGATCTTGATCCCGGTCAGGCCCATCAGCCCGAAGGTGAGGACAAGCCCAGTGGCTACGATGAAGACGGGGAGGAAGCGGTACCTCACGTGCGAGAAGAGAAAACCAACGGCAAGGACCATGAGGAGCAACGCCGCAACAATGAGCACGCCTGTCGAAGAGCCCATCTCGTCCTTCATCTGCTGGGCAAAGGCCGGATCGCCGCTGACGGTGATCTCAACCCCTGGCGGTGGGTTGGAGATGGCCACCGCCGAGTCGATGGCATTGAGGACATTCTCTCTCACCTCAGAGGAGACGCCAGGCTCGAGGGTGATGATCCCGATGGTCATCATATTGGAGGGGACGTAGCGGTCCATGACATCCTGAGGGACCCTGGCCTTGGCCTGCTGCACCTCTCCATCAGAACGGGGGAGGACACCACCGTTGACCTGTTTGACTAAGTCAACGATGCTCTGGGTCGAACTGACATAGCGTTCGTCAGCAATGTCCTCCTGGAGGGTGTCCAGGTATTCAAGGACCTGGGGGTTGAGCACATTATCGGTCTCGACCACCAGCATGATGCTGTCCGACATAAACGAGTCTGCGTATTTGTCGTAGAGCATTCCACGGGTGGTGCTCTTGTCCAGATAAGTGTCTGAACCGGTCTCCATTGTGATGAGACTCGTCCCATAGAAGGCAACGAGAAGAAGCATCACAAAGAGGCCTGCAACTGTGGCGGGATGCTTAATGATAATTTCTGCAATCGTTTGATAGGGGGATTTCACACCTCAACCTCCATATTCTTCCAGTATGTATATCCTGGAGATGAATAAACTATTTGTTGCGATTGTGACAACACCCCTCGCGAAGGGAGGTAACCTTCTCACACTCCTCTGTTCGTTCCCCCTGGTCTCTCGAAGATCAGAGATATGTGGGGGAGATGTGTGTCCCCCACCTTCCTACCTCTTTGGCCGGGGGCGCTGACCCCGGACCCTCGGGACCACGATAAGGTCAGGAAGGCAAAATCGATGTCCATGACGGAGGGATCGCCATCCACGACCTATCGTGTTGTGGCGGGGGGGCGTGCCGCGACACGAGAGAGTCGAAGACAGCACCCATCTCTTCATGTTCGCGATTCTGCCTTCCTAGCCCTATCTTCCTCCAGA
>JAQVHG010000353.1 GCA_028696365.1 Methanofollis sp. | reverse complement strand
AGGAGAGGTCGTCGTCGGGCAGGACCAGGATCGGGATCAGGTTCGAAGGAGTGGGGAAGGAACTGAACCAGAAAGAGCGGCAGAGGCGGGGAGATATTACAGCTTGGGGGGGATGGGGAGGAGATGGTGTTATCTTGGCTCTGTAGAAATCATCCTGATAACGCTCTCTGAAGGGGGGGCGTGCTGACGAGACACACTAGGTCACAGCACCCCCGTCGTGGTCATCTATACCGCCTTCCCAGCTCCATCGTTATCACGCAAGTCAGAGTGTAGCGCCCCTGGCGTGAATATAGGGGAGGGTGGTCCAGTCACACTCCACAAAAAATAGGTATGGAGCCCTACAGAGCCGGTATATTATCCGATTCAGTCATTTCAATCACTATCCAACATCTTCAAAGCCTTTACCGTCTCCTTGCGAACCTTCTGATCAGGGTCATGCTGCAGTTTCATCAGTTTAGACCTGGCCCTAGGATCCCCAAGAATGCCCAGGGTCCGGACTGCCCGCCTCCGCACCCTGGGCACCCGGTCCTGGAGACAGGAGAGGAGGGGTTCGATTGCCTTTGAAGAACCGATCTGACCGAGCGCCTCAATCGCCGGCGTACGGACATCCGGGTTCGGGTCATGTAACAGGCAGATTAAGGGGTCAACTGCCACCAATCCCCTCCGAACAAGAAAGTTTACCGCCCTGTCCCTCTCTGCCCGTGACTGGCTTTTCTTCAGTGTTGCGATCCAAAAACCAACGCCGCTATGATTTGTATGAATATGGGACGAATGTGGATACGAGGGAGTGCCCTGATCCCGGATGCCAGGCAGATTCGTCCTAGCCTCCTTACTTATCCCCCCATACCTGACGATCAGATCCCTGATCATGGCCGGGTCCCTATCCGCGATGATCAAGAGCCAGCGCTGACTCGGGATCTCAAGCATCTGCTCGTCGCCGTATGCCGACCTCAGCACCCGCGCCCACTCCTCGTCAGTGAGAGGGCCGGCCATCTTGCCGAGACGGCGGACCAGACGGTGCCGGGCCTCGGGGAGGAGGGCGTCGACGATCGTGCGGATCTTGATCACGCCGAAGTCGTCGGTCACCAGGCGGTCGTGGCCGGTGTAGTAGTCGCGGACGGCCGCCTCAGACTCACGCTCAAATGTGGAGAAGTTCTCGGACTCGTCGGAGGTCTCGGCGATCGGGATGCCCATCTTCAGGGCCACGTCGGTGATCCAGGCAAGGTCATTCTGGTATGTGAACGAGTCCTCTGAGACGATGTAGTGGCGGGGGACCGCGACGAAGTGGTGGAAGACCGGGCGTTTGTTCGGCCGGTTCCGCAAGATCCTGCCCATGCGCTGGATGAGCTGGAGTTTGGTCTTGGAGGATGCCACATTGATCCCGACCTCAGCGTCTGGGATATCGATCCCCTCGTCGAGCATTTTCGGGGCGATGAGGACGCCGTTCTGGACCGACCTGAACTTCTGGAGTGCATGTCTGACCTCAACGTCCTTCAACTTCGAGTGAATGAGAAATGCCGGCACCGAACCAGAAAGCCGTTCATAGATCGTCTCGCAGGTCGCGATGTCCATTGTAAAGAGGACGCACTTCTTTGTCCGACCAAGGTTCTGGGCAAGTGCGAGAGCCTCCTCGATTTTGGGCGACGAGCGGTGGATGACCCACCGGCGTTTGTTTATCAGGCCGATCAACTGGAGCCACTCTTCAGGGATATCTTTGCTGTGATACCTGAGGTCGGTCATCAGACGGACAAAATCCCCAAGACTCTCGAACCGATCAAAGCGGCGGTCGGAGAGCGCACAGATCTTCTCGGTCTGGGTAGCGTTGATGAAGTTTAGAGTCTTTCTGATGCTCTCGGTGATCGATACAAACTCTTCCTCCTCGGAGATGTCAAGGAAGGTCTTGTGAACGGTCAGGGTAAACTCAGGGACGATCCCGTCTCGCCGCGCGTCGGCCAAAGTGTAGGTGAAGACCGTTTTTCCAAGATAGCGGTCCAGGACATTGTTCCGCTCCCGTCCTTCCACCGTTGCCGAAAGCCCCATCTTCCACCGGCATGGAACGGTGAAGGCGCTCCTGAACTTCAGGCCAGCGCCGTGATGGACCTCGTCGACGATGAGGAGGTCGGTCGGGTACTGTCCTGGATCTCTCATCACCTTCTGGATGGTGTTGAAAGAGATTACAAACTTTCCCTTATATGAGACTGGATGGGTATAATCGTCGATGGGGTCGCCTACAAATCCCAATTTGTCGATAGTCTCGCGGCGCCACTGGTTCAGGATCGCCCGCGAGTGGCAGAGCACAAGCACCTGAAGAGAGCCGTATTTTTTGAAGAGCCAGTAAGCCAAGGCAAGACCGACCAGAGTCTTTCCAGTGGCGGTGGCCATCTCAAGCACCCCTCTCCCGCCGGCATCAAGCCAGCGGTCCCGAGCCCTGACCTGGTGGTCCCAGAGTGAGAGGAGGTTCTCAGGCCCTTCGGCGATCTCATGGAGGGCTTTGTCTGAACGAGGCCAGGCCCGATGAAAGATCT
>JAQVHG010000352.1 GCA_028696365.1 Methanofollis sp. | reverse complement strand
AGACGTGTGTCACCCACCTTCCTCCTCCTTTGGCCGGGGGCGCTGTGCCGCCCGGACCCCTGGGACCACGATAAGGTTGGGAAGGCAGAATCGATGACCATAAAGAGAGTGCTGCCGTCCATGACCTATCGTGCCGCGGGGGGTCTGGGGGGCGGCAACCCCCCCGCCAGAGAGATTCATCACGAAGATTTACCATGGAAATGATCCCAAATATCGGCTCTGTATGGGGGAATGAGGATTTGACCACGCCGAGCCCCCCCATGACTGACACGCAGAGGACAGAAACACCCTAGAACGATCGGTCCTCTGCCTTCCCAGCCCTATCTTCATCCCGGGGGTCCGGGGGCAGAGCCCCCTGTGCAAGCATGTGGGAAGGCACGTCGATCGAAGATCTCTTGAACAGTTTTTCATCGCGTATGCTTGAGCCTCAGGTCCATGCCTGATTCTACAGAGTTAGAGACCAGAACCTCCACCGCCCCATCTTCGCAAGGGGTCCAGATCTATCTGGTGGAGCGACCTCTCCTGAACGACGTGCCTTCTCCCATGCTTGCGCCTCAGAACCGCGAGGGCAAGAAGCGGGATTTGCAGGCCGGTGGGGTGGTCGCTCGACGATCCTGGATCGTCTCATACCCTCGCAAACCTGCAAATTCAAATAGTACGATAGTAATATTGTTTGAATATCAAATAGTTAGAACATAGGATTATGATCGCCATGGACACCATCGAAGAACTCAACGAAGAACTTGTAGAATTTTTCGACCGCTTTGCATCATGGGAGACCTCGGTCATCCAGTCAAGTCCTCTGACCGTCTCAGAGGCGCACGCGATCGAGATCATCGGCCACTACGGCCGGATGAAGATGAAAGACCTTGCCGAACGCCTCGGTGTCACTACCGGGACGACCACGGTCACCGTCGACCGGTTGGAGAAGGGAGGGTATGCCAGGCGGACACCTTCTGAGAAGGACCGGCGCTCGTACATCATCGAACTCACGCCCAAGGGTGAGGAGGCCTTCCTCGACCATCACCGCCATCACCTCCACCTGGCAGGCGAGATCGCCTCGGCCCTCAACGAAGTGGAGACCGGGGTCTTCATCTCGGCGCTCAAAAAGATCAACCGACTGATGTGAGGGAGAGTGATGCAACTACCGTCATGGTGTACCAGGGAGACGGCCAGGATCGGGTTTGCCGCCCTCCTCCTGGCTGTCGCATTGGTCGGTGGATATCTTCAGGCCCTCCCGTCTCTCCTCGTCACCGCCCTCACCATCGCCTCCCTCCTCCTCACCGCGACCCCCTTCGTTGTCGAGACGGTGCAGGGGCTTGCGCGGAGAGAGCGGAACGTGGGCGAACTTGCCACCCTTGCCATCGCGGCGGCCGTCCTCATCGGCGAGTATACCGCCGCCGCCGAGGTAGGGCTGATCATGGCCATCGGCGAAATGGCAGAGGAGTTCGCCTTCAACCGCTCGAAGAGAGACATCGAGGCGATCGCCGTCGCAAACCCGAACCACGCCCTTCGCAAGGACGGAGAGGGGTGGACCGAGGTGCGGACCGACGACCTCGTCCCCGATGACGTGGTGCTGGTCAGGCCCGGCGACCTCGTCCCTGTCGACGGGACGGTCGTCGTCGGGAGTTCGGGTATCGACGAGTCAAGGCTGACCGGCGAGAGCACGCCGGTGGAGAAGGGGATCGGTGGGAGCGTCTATGCCGGGACCGTGAACCTCGACGGGACACTCGAAGTGCGGGTGAGCAGGGCCGGCGAGGACTCGACCTACGGGAAGATCGTCACCCTCGTAAGAGAGGCCGGCGAACGCCGCCCGCCTGCCCGCCCATTCATCGACCGCTTCGCTGCGGTCTATACCCCGGTCGTCCTTGCAATCGCCGGAGTGGTCTGGGCCGTGACCGGCGACCTGCACCGGGCGATCACTCTCCTCATCGTCGCCTGCCCATGTGCGCTCCTCCTTGCCACACCCTCTGCGGTCCTGGCCGCGACCGGCGCCGCCGCGAAGAAGGGCGTCCTGATCAAGGGCGGCGAGTACCTCGAGGCCGCCGCACGAGTGGACACCTGCGTCTTTGACAAGACCGGCACCCTCACCAGGGGGACGCCTGCGGTCACCGGGGTGGTCCCGGCCGACGGTCTGGACGAGCACGCCCTCCTCGGGCTTGCAGCCGCCGCAGAGCACGGCTCGCCCCACCCCTTCGCACGGGCAGTCATGGCCGCCGCAGAACATGCCGGCATCGAGGTCCAGGCGCAGAGCGAAGCCCGCCTCTCCCATGGCATGGGTGTGGAGGCCCGGACCCCTGCGGGAAGAGTCGTCGTCGGCAATGCCCTGATGATGGAGCAGGCCGGGATCGCCATCCCTCCCACCGCCTCCAGGGCCGGAACGGCGATCGCACGCACCGGCGCCACCCCGCTGTACGTGGGCCGCGACGGAGACTTCGCCGGACTCATCAGGGTCGAGGACCAGGTTCGCCCTGAAGCCCCCGGCGTGGTCTCGGCCGTCAGGGCTGAGGGATCAGAGCACGTCG
>JAQVHG010000351.1 GCA_028696365.1 Methanofollis sp. | reverse complement strand
ATATAAGGTACTACAAAATTAAGGTACTACAAAATGATCCATTTCGCCGCCAAAGAGAGGATCAGATACTGGGGAATAGTGATACAACACCCATATAACAACATATCTCTTTTTTCGGCTCTGTAGAAATCCTCACGTATCGTGGGGAGAATGCGTGTCATCCGCCTTCCTATAATCTCCCGCCGGGGCTTTGCCCTCGGACCCCCGGGACCACGATAGGGTCGGGAAGGCAGGATAGATGACGGAACATATCCCAAAAGTATCTTTGGCCTAGTCAATCCTGGTGATTTCAATCGCCACTCCCTTGAGGTATGAGGGTGGTGTTCCTGATGTGAATGACGGAGGAAGGCGACCGATTAGACGTGCCGCCCACAAAAAATAAAACACGGTTCTTGCTCTCTCCTGCCGGGGGTTCTGCTCCAGGATCCCCACGATGAAGAAAGGGGTGGGGCGGCACAACCTCTTGAACGACACCGCGCTTCAGATACTTTCTCCACTCGCTTATCAAGGTTAGAGTAGTTTTGGGATGACCTCAGAATAAAAAATACTTATTTTGGCTCTGTAAAAGCCCTCACCTCTTGTGTGGGGGATGGGTTTCATCCGCCTTCCCATAGCCTCCCGCCGGGTGCGCTGCCCCCGGACCCCCGGGAGGAAGATAGGAGCGGGAAGGCTGAATAGAAGATCCTGAAAGACGGGATGCCGTCCTCGACCTATCTTGTGGCGGGGGGTCCGGGGGGTGCAACCCCCCGACAGAGAGATTCATCAAGAGGATTTCTACAGGGCCTGGGGTTCATCCCAAAACTCTCCGGCCCTCATCCTCACCAATGAAGAGCGATGGATGACAATGAAGAGATCCCAGATTTTTTATCGCGCACCCATGCATTCGTCCCCTCCCCCCTCGTCCCCGTCGGGGGCGGCACGCCCCCCGGTCGAGGAAAACGTTCAGAATTTCTGGAAGGAAGCACTTCAGTTCGAGAAGATCTTCACCCCTAGAGAGTTTTGGGATATGCTCCTGGTCAAAACTGTTAATGGATCTCAGCACGAAGATCATAAGCAATCTGGTGTTCTATGGAACCTAATACTGATGAATATAATACTGAAGAATGCGGAGATCCGGTCAAGCAGCTCAAACTCGCCCCTGACATGACGGCCGACACGCTCGTCCGTGCCATCGGCGGCGCAGGGGCGTATAACGGCGGAGCCCTTGCCCAGGCGACCGACATCTATGAAGCGATGCTCAGGGACAAGAAGGCGACAAAGTTCTTCGGTCTTGCCGGAGCGATGGTTCCCGCCGGGATGGGCGGGATCGTCAGCGATCTCATCGGGAGAGGTCACATTGATATCCTGGTCTCGACCGGCGCCAACCTCACCCATGATACCATCGAGGCGATCGGGTGCCATCACTATCACGGCACTTCGGTTTGTGATGATATCGAACTTCGTCACGAGGAAATCAACCGCATCTACGATATCTTCCTCCCTGATGAAGCCTTTATCCGTCTCGAAGAGTTTATGCAGGACTGTCTCTCCAAAATTCCTGACAAAACGACGATCACTATCTCAGGGCTCTTACGCCATATCGGCGAGCACCTGGACCACGGAATCCTGGCGACCGCGGCGAAGTGCGATGTCCCGGTCTACTGCCCGGCGATCCAGGACTCGATGCTCGGGATGCAGTTCTGGCTCTACAACCAGATGCACCATATCACCGTCGACGCCTTTGGCGATATGAAAGATATCATCGACCGCTGCTACGCGGCCGAGCATGCTGGTGCCTTCCTGGTGGGCGGGGGAGTGCCGAAGAACTTCATCTTCCAGAACAAACTTATCACTCCGACTGGCTTCGATTACGCGGTGCAGCTCACCGGCGACCGTCCTGACCTCGGCGGACTTTCGGGTGCGACCCTCACCGAGGCGCAGTCCTGGGGTAAGATCAACGAGGACGCCGCGGCTGTCACAGTGTACGGCGACGCGACCATCAACCTCCCCCTCATCGCCGCTGCAGTTCTGGAGAGGATGGAACAGGACTGATCTTGTCCTCTTCCAAGATGTCACAGAATCATTAAATACAGTTTCACAAGGAGCATAGGAGCATGACAGATCTTGTCCTCTCTCTGGACGTCATCGACCGGGCATCAGCCCTCACGATCGCAGCGGCCTGCGCAGAAGAGGTCGACGCGATCAAGGTGGGTTATCCCCTGGTGCTCGGGGCGGGCCTCGGGATCGCCCGCGATCTCGCGGATTTAGACCTCCCGCTCATCGCCGACTTCAAGGTCGCGGATATCCCGAATACCAACACCCTCATCTGCGACCAGGTCTTTGAAGCCGGGTTCTCGGCGGTCATCGCTCAGGCCTTCCCTGGCCCGGACTCGGTCGCCGCCTGCGTGGAGAGCGCCCGTGCCCATGGCGGCGAGTGCTATGTCGTCGCCGAGATGAGCCATCCAGGTGCCCTCACCTTCTTTTCCGAAGGAGTGCCAGAGGAGATCTGCCGGCTCGTTGTAGAGACGGGCGCGGACGGGATCATCGCCCCGGCGACGC
>JAQVHG010000350.1 GCA_028696365.1 Methanofollis sp. | reverse complement strand
CGTTGTCACGGGCCTCTTTCAGTTCATCCTGTGCGTTCTGCTTGGACTCGGCTTCTTCTATCTTCTTGGTTTTACCGTCGGTGGCGGGAGATATGACCTCATCTACCTTGCCGCGTGCTGTGCCCTGAGCAGTACGGCCATCGTCGTGAAGCTGCTGTACGGAAAGTTCGAGATAGACACCCTGGCGGGGAGGATCACTCTGGGCGTCCTCGTATTCCAGGACATCTGGGCCATCATTCTCCTCGGTATCCAGCCCAACCTCGCCAATCCAGAGATCCTCATGATCCTCTTCTCCTTTCTCAAAGGGGGCGTACTGGTTGTTTTTGCCTTTCTGCTCAGCAAGTATCTTCTTCCGCGCCTGTTCAGAAGGGTATCCAAGACCCCCGAGCTTGTCCTCGTGGCGTCCCTGGGCTGGTGTTTCTTCATATGCGGTCTTGCGGGGTATCTGGGTCTGTCCCTGGAAATGGGCGCCCTCATAGCGGGCATATCGATCTCGACATTCCCCTACAACCTCGATGTAATGGCGAGGGTCATCAACATCAGGGATTTCTTCGTGACCCTCTTCTTCGTCGCCCTGGGGATGCAGATACCGAACCCAATGGGAAGTCCCGGGGTTCTGGCAACAGCGGGCATAGCATCGGCGTTCCTGATCGTTTCGCGGTTCCTGGCCGTTTACCCCGTCCTGTATTCTCTCAGGAACGGGAACAGGGTCAGTCTTCTGACGTCCATCAACCTTTCACAGATCAGCGAGTTCTCCCTGGTCATAACCGCTCTGGGAATGAGGGCCGGACATATCGGACAGGATGTCATGTCACTGGTCATCTTCGTCTTTGTCATAACCTCCGTTGTCTCGACCTACATGATCAACTACAGCGACGCCCTGCAGAAAACCCTCGGCTTTGTCCTCGGCAGGGTGGGATTCGGGGACATCGGCTCCCATGATGAGGGAGAGCGGGAGGAGGCCGGCCGGGAGATAATGATACTGGGATTTCACCGGAACGCCAGTTCGCTGATAAGCGAGATCGTGGAGGCCGATGGCGGGGTGCTCTCCGAAGACATGAAGGGCAGGATCATGGTCGTCGATTTCAACCCCGAGGTGCACTCGTCCCTCCAATCGCTCGGTATCAAAGTTGTGTACGGTGACGTGGGCCACCTCGATACCCTCCATCACGCGGGTCTGGAGAAGGCAAAACTTGTCATCTCGACGGTGCCGGACAGCATTCTCGTCGGTACGGATAACCTCACCTTCATCCGTCATATCAGGAGAATGAACCCAGGGGCACGGATCATCGTAACCGCGGAAAGCGTCCAGAGGGCGCTCAAGATGTACACTGAAGGGGCGGATTATGTCTTCATGCCGAGGATACTCACGGCACGGCATCTCGTGACGATGATGGGAGAGATCCTGTCGGCCGATCCGGCACGTCTCAAGGCAATCGCCCGGGATGAAACGGAGGCGCTTGCCCGTCGCCATGAGATAGTCGGCTAGAAGGCCCGACACCGGACAGGGGGTAACGGATGGCAAAAGGAGGGACCATGGATGCGGAGAAGCTGAACGTCGGCCTTTTCAGGCCGGAAGACGCGAAGGGAGTGGCGGACCTTTTCACCGAAGTTTACGGTGATGCCTACCCCGCAAAGATCGTCTATGACCCGCGGGGACTCGTCGAGGCTTGCGAGAGGCGTGATCAGATACCCATCGTTGTCCGGACGGCGGACGGGAAGGTCATCGGATACAGCTCCCTGTTCCGCGCGGCACCGGACAATGGGGTCTATGAGAAGGGCAACGGCGCTGTCTCGCCCGCCTTCAGGAACGCGGGTATCATGGGCATGATCTTTCAGTATGTCGGCAGGACCGTACCAGGCATCGAGGGCGTCAAGGTCTTTTTCGGCGAGCCCGTCTGTAACCACGTGTACATCCAGAAGGCTGCGCTTGCCAATCTGCCCTTTGTCGAGACGGCCCTCGAGGTGGACCTCATGCCAGCGGAGGCGTATGTGAAGGAGAAGAGCGCGTCGGGCAGGGTGGCGACGGCCCTCATGTTCATAACCGTTGTCAGGAATCCCCATCTCGTCCATGTTCCCGAGGCATATGCCCCTTGGTTCGAGTACATCTATGCGGGCCTCGACGACAGGCGCACCTTCGCACCTTCGGCGGATGGGCTCCCGGTATCGGGACGAACCCGGATCGATACACAGGTGTATGACTCGGCCCGCGTTGCCCGCGTGACGGTCAATGACGCGGGGCCTGATCTCCTGGAGGAGTTCGAGCGGGAAGAGAAGCGGGTCCTTGGTGAGGGGGTTGAGGTGGTCCAGGTATTCCTCAAGCTGTCGTGGCCGTGGATCGGCCAGGTCACCGATCTACTCGGAGACAGGGGATACTTCTTCGGGGGGGTCCTGCCGCAATGGTTTGGAGAAGACGGCTTCCTCATGCAGAAGACTGTTTCGACTCCCAACTGGAACGATATCCATGTCCATTCGGAAAGGGCGCGGCGGATATTGGGATTCGTGAGGTCCGATTGGGAGGTGACCCGTCGATAGATAA
>JAQVHG010000349.1 GCA_028696365.1 Methanofollis sp. | reverse complement strand
CCTTGACACCGAGCGGGCCGATGTGGTCCTCTTCACCAGCGCCTCCTCGTTCAGGAAGGCCGTATGGACACGTCGCTCAGACCAGACCATCGCCGCCATCGGCCGGGTCACAGCCGCGGCGATGGAGGAAGGGGGGGTCTCCCCTGACGTCGTCGGCGACGGTTCCCTTGCCGGCACACTTGCTGCACTGAACAGATGGACCGAGGAGATGAAGCATCATGCCTGAACGCATGCGAGTGCCAGGCACCCCTGCCGCCGGACTTGTCGTCATCGACAAACCGCAGGGACCGTCCAGCCACCAGGTCGCCGCCTGGGTCGGGGAGATGCTCGGCGTCTCGGTCGGGCATGCCGGCACCCTGGACCCGATGGTCTCGGGGGTGCTGGTGGTCATGATCGGCCCGGCGGCACGGCTCGCCCCGGTCCTCCTCAAAGAACGCAAGGAGTACGTCTGCGCCATGCGCCTGCACGGCGACGTCCCCAGGGAGGTGGTCGAAGACACCGCAAAGGAGTTTGTTGGCCGGGTCTACCAGCGCCCGCCGCGACGGAGCGCGGTGAAACGGAACCTGCGGATCAGAAAGATCTACGAACTCGAGGTCCTCGACATGGACGGGAGGCTCGTGCTCTTCAGGGTGGTCTGCGACGCAGGGACGTACATCAGGTCGCTCTGCCACCACCTGGGCCTGGCACTCGGGACCGGGGCCCACATGCAGGAACTTCGCCGGACCAGGTCGGGGAACTTCACCGGAGAGGAGGCATGCTCCCTCCACGACCTCAGGGACGCTGCCGCGGCCGCACGAGAAGGAGACACCGCCGCACTCAAGGCCCTGATCCTCCCTGCCGAGGCCGGGACCGGCGACCTGCCCAGGGTCGTGGTGCGAGACACCGCGGTCGACGCCCTCTGTCATGGGGCGTCTCTCGCCGGGGTGGGGGTACTCTCGAAGACAAAATACAAGAAAGGCGAGATGGTCGCGGTCCTCACCGAGAAGGGGGAACTGGTCGCTCTAGGCCAGGCGCTCGTCAACTCTTCCGCCTATGAACCCGGGCAGACCGGCCTCGTCGTCGCCCCAAAGACCGTGATGATGACCCCAGGCACCTACTCCTCCCACTGGACCCGAAGGTCGCCACAGAAAAAGGATACCATTAAAACACCCTGATACAAATAGAATAAGGCACAGGCTGAGGTAGTCTAGCGGTAGGGCGCGGGCCTGGAAAGCCCGTGGGGCGTTGAGCCCCTCGGGAGTTCAAATCTCCCCCTCAGCGTCTTTGTTTTTGTATATGTCTCTGATGAAATTCATTCCATGAGAACTTGAGGAGATTTCGATCTCTGGGTTGAATGTTCAAGATGTTGGAGACATGGGACCGCAATCCCCTTTTGATGTGTATTGATTGTGTCTTTCTGGCCCGATCTTCGTCCTAGAGAATGTGGGAGAGACGATCTCTGATCTTTGGACTCTGAAGAGAGCCTCCTGGAGATGAGAGAGGGCGATTGAACCACGCTCTTGTGTGGGATAGGAAATATTTCGGCCCTGTAGAACTCCTCATTTATTCTCAGTATGAGCGCGACTGGACCGCCTTCCCATAGTCTCTTGCAGGCGGCGCTGCCTCCAGAACCCCGAGATGGAGATAGGGCTTGGAAGGCGCAACCAACGACCATAACGAAGGGGCTGCCATCCTCGACTTATCGTGTGGTGGGGAGTTCGAGGGGCGGCAAGCCCCCCGACAGAGAGATTCATCAAGAGGATTTCTACAGAGCCAAAATATCTGCATTCAGGCGAGAAAAACCACATCCCCCAGATCGCAGAGCACTCTCTCGTCCAGGTACTCTGAATTGTGACCATGTTCCTGAGGCGCCGCGACCTATATCAGAGCTTACCCCCTCACCGGGGTGGGGGCCACGATGTATGTTGTCCACGCTCCACGCCCTGATCAAGATGGGCCGTCTTCCTTTCGTCCTCGGAGGGGTTGTCCTCTTTGCCTATGGTGTGCTGATCGCCGGGCTGATGGGATTGTCTCCTGCACCGGCCAGACTTCTCCTCGGCTGCCTGATCCTTGCAGCCGGACAACTCTCAGTCTCCTATTCCAACGACTACTTTGACCGCCGGGCCGATGCCCTCGGGAAGAGGACCCACATCTCTGGCGGGAGCGGAGTGCTTGGTGAGCGCCCCGACCTCGCGCCGGCGGCCAGGCGGATCGCCCTCAGTCTGATCGCCGTTTCTCTTTTCCTTGCCCTTTGCTACGTACTCATCTATCCAGCCCCGTGGTACTTCCTTCCCTTTGTCCTGGCCGGGAACCTCATCGGATGGTATTACACCGCCCCGCCGCTCGCTCTTGCCTATCATGGTTGCGGCGAGGTGGCGACCATGCTTACCTTCGGGTTCTTCATGCCAGGGATGGGATATCTCTCAGCAACCGGAGGGTTCGACCTCTTCTTTTTTGCGGCCACCCTTCCCCTCCTCTTCCTGGGGTTTGCCTTCATCATCGCCGTCGAACTCCCTGACATGGAGGCGGACCGTGCCGCCGGGAAACAGACTTTGGTCGTCTCTTCA
>JAQVHG010000348.1 GCA_028696365.1 Methanofollis sp. | reverse complement strand
GGCCTTTACGGATACTATCATGTCGTCGCTCTGAAATGCATGAGGGGTCCCTCCTCTTCTTCTCACCCCTCCTTTCCTCCTAAAATGGGCAGGAGAGGAGGGAGATGATCAGCGTGAGCAGGATCCAGAGGGCGAGAAGGACTTTGAGTAGTATGCCGTGTTCGGCACCGGCGAGGAGGCATACGATGAACATCAGCCCGAATATGAGGACGAGATCCATGTGGTTTCATTCTTTTCTGGTTGGAAGGGGGTTTTGGTCGGAGCCGCCGCTGATTGGACTGGGGTTGTTAGTCCTGATTTTTCTCATTAGTTGCGATGAAAAGTTTCGATCTCTGTCGGGTTTTCTCATCCGCTGTGACAATCGAAAATAAGCGACACTGCGAACTCCTTGAAAAGTTTCAATCCCTATCGGGTTTTCTCATCCGCTGCGACTATGGTCTCCCCGCGCCTGATCGGTATTCTCCCAAGGGTTTCAATCCCTATCGGGTTTTCTCATCCGCTGCGACGACCTGCACTCTGCAGGAGCGGTCGGGGCATTCGGAGGTTTCAATCCCTATCGGGTTTTCTCATCCGCTGCGACATTGGTGCGGGTCGATCCCCAATGTATCAGTTGGATGTTTCAATCCCTATCGGGTTTTCTCATCCGCTGCGACACTCATAGAACCGACGCATCCCGGTTCGGACGTTGGTTTCAATCCCTATCGGGTTTTCTCATCCGCTGCGACAGCGAGTACCACCAGTTGCCGCCCGCGTCCTGCTGCGTTTCAATCCCTATCGGGTTTTCTCATCCGCTGCGACATTATTGCTGGGATCATTCGATAGAGTCGGGATATTGTTTCAATCCCTATCGGGTTTTCTCATCCGCTGCGACTTCATTGAGGCCCGAAATGCAATCCTGCCGTTTGCGAAGTTTCAATCCCTATCGGGTTTTCTCATCCGCTGCGACCCGACACCGTTCTCGTTGGGATCTTCTCCATCTCGTGTTTCAATCCCTATCGGGTTTTCTCATCCGCTGCGACCGAGCACCGACACCGGAGGAACGAGGAGCGGGACGTTTCAATCCCTATCGGGTTTTCTCATCCGCTGCTACGTCGTCCTGCTGGCGTACGCGTTTCTTTTGTCCTTTGTTTCAATCCCTATCGGGTTTTCTCATCCGCTGCGACGCGGCGCACGGGCGACATTATTCGCCCGCCTCCAAGTTTCAATCCCTATCGGGTTTTCTCATCCGCTGCGACTTCCCGGAGTGGGGAGATCATAGAGCGGCCGACCTGGGTTTCAATCCCTATCGGGTTTTCTCATCCGCTGCGACGATGGCGTAAGGGGGGAGGGCTGCCACCACCCTCGTGTTTCAATCCCTATCGGGTTTTCTCATCCGCTGCGACAGAGTGTGGGCGGCCTGGAGATGTATGGGCTGGGGGGGTTTCAATCCCTATCGGGTTTTCTCATCCGCTGCGACGCTGCGCCTTGTACCATTTCTCGAAGCAGGGGCGAGTTTCAATCCCTATCGGGTTTTCTCATCAGCTGCGACGATCCGGCGCCGCCCCACACCCGGAACGCCTGGCCGTGTTTCAATCCCTATCGGGTTTTCTCATCAGCTGCGACCATGGAGCAGGAGCCCGGCTCATCGGGGAAGGAGTTTCAATCCCTATCGGGTTTTTTCATCAGCTGCGACGGGATGCTGGTCTACGACTCCCGGGTCGCCGCAAAAGTTTCAATCCCTATCGGGTTTTCTCATCAGCTGCGACGGCGACGCACACAGGTCATACGAGCAGCGCTCGTAGTGGTTTCAATCCCTATCGGGTTTTCTCATCAGCTGCGACAGATCGCAGCGAAATACGACCAGTACACCGAGCGCGTGTTTCAATCCCTATCGGGTTTTCTCATCAGCTGCGACGTGGGACGCGGTGGTCCCTCCAGGTCCACCACCTGTTTCAATCCCTATCGGGTTTTCTCATCAGCTGCGACCCGGACCATCACCAGCCTTGCCGACGGAACCCCGATGTTTCAATCCCTATCGGGTTTTCTCATCAGCTGCGACGGAATCGGGGCACCTGGACGAGTTTCTCAGCCTTGTTTCAATCCCTATCGGGTTTTCTCATCAGCTGCGACACGCGCTCGGCGGGTGCGTCAAGACCGCCGTCACCACAGCGTTTCAATCCCTATCGGGTTTTCTCATCAGCTGCGACAGCCATAGGCGCGGGGGCCGGGGCCGTTTCCGCCGTGTTTCAATCCCTATCGGGTTTTCTCATCAGCTGCGACGTCACCGTCACGATGGTGGCGCGGCCCGAGGACCGGTTTCAATCCCTATCGGGTTTTCTCATCAGCTGCGACGAGACGACTGCGGACGCCCCTTTCCGCCTGAAACTGTTTCAATCCCTATCGGGTTTTCTCATCAGCTGCGACCCCGAAGATCACCGCCGAGTGGCTGGAGACGAAACTGTTTCAATCCCTATCGGGTTTTCTCATCAGCTGCGACGCGCGTGAGCGCGTCCGGGTCGATGCGCGACTATTTGTTTCAATCCCTATCGGGTTTTCTCATCAGCTGCG
>JAQVHG010000049.1 GCA_028696365.1 Methanofollis sp. | reverse complement strand
GAAAGAGGTTTCTGAAGTATGGATCTGTTCAGAGGATTGTTGCCGTCCCCCGTCCTAGTCTTGTCGTAGGGGGTCCGGGGGGTGCAACCCCCCGTCGCGAGATGACAGAAATGATTCTGCAATTGGGGCAACCTGTCTTAATCGATCACTATCCTGATCCCCCGTGCTGATCGACGTGCCTTCCTTCACCATACGCGCCGGGGGCGAGTGCCGCCCGGACCCCCGGAATTGCGATTGAGGCGGGAAGGCACCATCAATGACCATGAAGAGGGATTGCCGTCCACGACCTATCTTGGCGCGGGGGGCCAGAGAGATCCATCCAGAGGATTTCTACAGAGCCCATCATACAAACCTCCTGGGTTGATTGTCAGGATCATTTTCATGGTAAACCCTCACCAATTCTCGGTGCGAGCGCGGCTCACTCGCCTTCCCATATCTTCTCGCTGGGGCTCTCTCAAGTTCTCTACCGCTCACATCCCCCGGACCCCTGGAACCGGTCAGGCAGTTTTGCCGTCGAGATAGTCTTCGAAGGTCTGAAGGGCCGCGGGCATATCGGTCCGTGCGAACCCGACCCTGAAGTGGCTGTCGCCGTACTCATAGGCCGTCGAGGGGAGGAGGAGCACCCCGCTCGCCTGCACGGTCCTGACGGCAAAGTCCTCCGCACTCTCGCCGGTGAGCAGGCGCGGGAACCCGATGGCCCCGGCCGTCGGGCGGATCCAGTTGAAGAGGTCGGTGTGGCGAGCGAAGAAGGCGTCCAGGAGGGCGAGGTTGGACCTGATGATCCCGAGGTTGCGGCCGACGATCTCGTCGGTATGCCTGAGGGCGAGTGCGGTCAGGAACTCTGAAGGGGCGCTGCAGCAGATGGTGGTGTAGTCCTTGAGGGTGGCGACCCGCCGGCGCAGGTCGGCGTCTTGCGTCGCGGTCCACCCGATCCGCAGGCCGGCAAGCCCGAAGGCCTTGGACATCACCCCGACTGAGACTCCTTTCTCGTAGATGTCAGCCATCGGCGGGAGACGGTCGGCCGGATCGTACTCGAGGAGGCGGTAGACCTCGTCTGAGAAGACCCATGCCCCGGCGTCCTCGGCGATGTCCCTCACCGCCCGAAACTCTTCAAGGGTCATGTGGCATCCAGTCGGGTTGTGCGGGGTGTTGATGACCACGGCCTCGGTCTCCCTGGTGACGAGGTCTTTGAGGGCCTCGATGTCGGGGCGCCACCCGTCCTCGTCGCGGAGTGTCCAGGGGGAGACCCGGCACCCGATGGACCTTGCCACCTCGTGGAGGGACTGGTAGGCCGGGGACATGACGACGGCGTGGTCACCAGGGTGGAGCATGGCATGCATGCAGAGATAGATCGACTCTTCGGCCCCGGCAGTGAGAAGGATCTCGTCGGGACCGAGGGTGGAGTACATCCTCGCAACCTCCCGGCGCACCTCTGGGCTGCCAGTCGACTCGGTGTAGCCAAGCCAGAGGTCCCTGAACCGTTCTTCGGCCCCGTCCTCCATCGCCAGGAGGTCGGCGAGATGCAGCGACTCGCAGTCAGAAGTACAAAGAAGGTGGGGTGCTGAGAATTCGTACTGTGCAAGGAAACGTTCGAGTTTGAAGTCGTGGAGAGGCATAAGAGATGGCATTGGTTTTTCAAGCGGATAAAGGGTGCTAACTAGGGATGTACTTGAGAATCATCGTCTGGTTTATATCCATTTTCGGCTCTGTAGAACCCCTCACCTCTTGTGTGGATGAGACGTGTGTCACCCACCTTCCTACCTCTTTGGCCGGGGGCGGCAAGCCCCCCGCCAGAGAATTAATTTCATCCTGGGGATTTCTACAGAGCCCATATCTGCTATTTCTCACAGCCCCCAGTGAGATGATGGGGAAGGTTGGGTGAGTCACCGCTCACACCAGGAATTGGCGAGGGTTTCTACAGAGCCAGAAAATCTATGATTTTCGAGCAGTCAAGAAAGCCGGAGGGTTTCGAGTGGCACGCCCCCAGGCGAATAGAACCATCAAGATGATTTCTACAGAGTCATGATCAGATGTTCCACAGAACTGAAGGAGAGAGGATCGTCTCTCCTTCCTTGGTCTTTATTCAAGTTTGAAATCGTCGATCATCTCATCCAGGTGTGCCGCCATGCCCGCGACTTCCTGGGCGCCGCCGCCGACCTCTTCAGCCGAGGCCGAGACCTCTTCGATCAGGGCGGCCACTTCCTCGACGGCCTTCAGGTTTGCCCTCATCTTTGCCTTCACCTGTTCCACCGTCTCTGAGACGCTGGCAGTGTCGTTGGCCTGGTCCTCGGTGGCCTTGGCGATCTCGGTCACGCTCGCTCTGATCTCTTTTGACATCCTGACCATCTGGTCGAGGGCGTAGAGGGTCTTGTCGACCCGTTCAATCCCGTCATGGATCGTGGTGTAGGAGTTCTCGATCTCATCAGAGGTCTTGGAACTCTGGGTATAGATGGCGGTGATGAGTTCTTCGATCTGGCCGGTGGCCTTCTTCGACTCGCCGGCAAGGTTTCGCACCTCCCCTGCGACGACCGCAAACCCGCGGCCGTGTTCGCCGGCCCGCGCCGCCTCGATCGCGGCGTTGAGCGCAAGAAGGTTGGTCTGGTTGGAGATCTCGGTGATCAACTTGACGATCTTTCCGATCTCCTTCATCTGGGCATTGAGTTTGCCAATCTCCTTCACGCTCCCCTCAGTGGCGACTTTCACCTCTGCCATCTTTGATGCCGCAGTCTGGCCCAGTGTGTTTGCTTCTTCACCGATCTCGGCGCTCTTCTCAGTGACCTGCAACACTTCCTGGCAGGTGCCGGCGATCTCCTCAACCGAGGCCGAGAGCCCAGCCATCGCCTCGGCAGACCCTTCGATATTATCGAGTTGGTCCTTGGAGTCTTTGGCGGTATTTTGGCTCTGACCTGCGATCCGTTCGACCGCCTCTGCGATCCCTTCGACACTACGACTCGCCTCGCCAGTGCTAGCGGAGATCTCCTTGATCGCCCCGGTGAGTTCAAGGGTTGCGTTCCTCAGCGCTTCCCTCGTCTTCAGGTAATCCTCCTTCACTTCCTTGAGAGGGTCGTCCTCGCGGATCTCAATCTCGTGGGAGAAGTCCCTTCCGGCCATGGCTTCCATGACGACCTCAACCTCACGTGCACTCTCTGCAAGTCTGGCGGCCTGCTCTTCGACCTCTCTCTGCTGACGCACGAGACCAGTGATGTCCTCGATCACCTCGATGTAGCCGATCCTCTTGCCGCGGGTGTCTATGAGATGAGCGGCGCCGAGTTTGAGGCTACTCTCATCACGCTCGAAGGTGGTGGTGATCCACTCCTTCCCGCTCTTCTCAAGTTGCCGTATGGCACATTTTTCTTTGTTGCAGAGTTCACCATTGGTAGCACTGCAATGTCTTCCGATCGCTGTTCTCCGGTCGATACCGTAAATGTCGGCAAAAGCTTTATTGATCCCGGTCCAGTTCATCGAACGGTCAGTGATTGAGATGGGATAGGGGATGCTGTCGAGAACTGTTGAAATCCATTCGTTTCTCTGTTCACCCTCTTCAATCAACTTTCTAGCTTCTTCTTCCCGCTTGCGTGCTGCGGTGATGTCATTGAGGTGCACCAGGATATATTTGGGTACTCCCTCTGAGTCTGCGGCCGGGACGGCCTGCTGCATGAGGTATTTCTTTCCGGTCGGCAGATCGACGATGCATTCACCAGATATGATGGTATTATCACTCAGTGCGTCGATAATCTTTTTACCTTTCACGGTGGTGACGGAGAGTGTGTGCAGATTCATTCCGGTCAGTTGCCCCTGACCGATCCCGCTCATCACTGTGAAGGCATTATTTGCTCTGATAACCCTGAGGTCCCTGTCTAGCAGGAGCGTCGGGGTTGGACTCTCCACGACAGCACTTTTGTAGACTGCGTGGTCTGTGCCGAGGTCGTCGATCCTTCTCTGCATCTCCCATCTCTGGGAATTGGTGCGGTTAACCGCGGCGACGAGGGGCCTGATCTCGGGGTCGTACGAAGTCTCGTCCAGTTGGACGGGGGATCCTTTTCCTGGTGTGATCTCCAGTGCGTGAATGATCTTTTGCATTTCCATAACTTGGCCTCGTAATGGTCGTGACCCCCTGTGTCCTCATGGGGACCGATGAATAATGAGACGCCCTTGCGGCCTGTGTGATCTCATGGACCGCATGGAATTTCTGTAGCCACTGTAGCGTACAAAAGGGGGTCATTATCAGATTATTTGGCGAGACATTATAGTTTCCGCTCTTCTCAACAGTTTTATTACATAAACCTACCCATAATATCATATGATTTTAGTTTGACTTATGATCATTCAAAGAAGTAATAATCCCACTTTTCTGAAATGAGCTGATCATCTATCTGTCCCTTCTGGATGAGTTGGAGTGCACATGATCACAGGTCACGCGAAACATTCTGATCAGAGGGCTTTGTAGAAACTCTCTAGACGGACCTTTCTGGCGGCGGAGGGGCATGCCATCGGAGACCTGTAGGGTTTTCAAGTAGTTCCCAATGGGAGATTATGGGGAGGCGGGGCGAGTCACACTCTCCTAAGGATGAGGGGAGGGTTTCTACACAACCATTCTATGGTTTGTATGAGGGTCTGATTCATATCCTCAGGGAACAAGAATTTCTCTACGTGACAGGAGCGTGATCTTGGTGTTCAGAAAAGTGCTGTATCCCACTGACTTCTCAGAATGTTCATACAAGGCCCTCGACTATATCAAGACCCTCAAGGCCGCCGGCACTGAGGAGGTAGTTGTCGTCCATGTCCTAGACGAGCGTGAGATCGATCTTGTCTCGACTGGGATCGGGTGGTTGGCCGGCGATCGGATGGTCGAGTACGACGCTAAACTCGAAAAGCGGATGCGTGAGAACGCCCTTGAGAAACTGAATGGCATCCTCTCGGTCATCAAGGGTGCCGGGATGAAGGGGAAAGTTGAGGTACGCAAGGGCTTCCCTTCTGTCGAGGTGCTGGCCACCGCTAAGAGAGAACAGGTCTCTCTAGTCGTGATGGGCAGTCATGGCAAGAGCAACCTGGCGGGCGCGGTGGTGGGCTCGGTCTCTGAGGAAATGCTCAGGAAGTCGACGGTGCCGGTCTTGATCGTGACCAGGGAGACGCAGAACGCCTGCATCGGGAGATAATTCTCCAGGTCCTGGAGGACCAGGAACCTACCGCTACTGATTTTTTGGCCTCAAATTTTGTGGACCCACATGTGGTGACGACAGCACTAGAAATTCTCTAGGAACTCTCCTCCGAGGGGGGCTGGCCCTCGAAGATTTCCACTCTTCTCAACCCACCCCGCCACACGAAAGAGTGGAGGACGGCAACCTCATCTTCATATATTTGTCCATTGTAC
Source organism: Methanofollis sp. (assembly GCA_028696365.1). Classification (GTDB taxonomy): domain Archaea; phylum Halobacteriota; class Methanomicrobia; order Methanomicrobiales; family Methanofollaceae; genus Methanofollis. Next base: position 5,424 of record JAQVHG010000049.1, on the reverse strand, counting down.
CTTCCTAGTTCTACCTTCCTCTCTGGGGTCGAGGGGAACGAACGATAGTGAGTTCGAGAAAATCTATGATTTTCGAGGTGCGACCAAAGAGAGCTCGACGGAGAAGGAGAAAGAATCACGCTCGCACTCATAATTGGTGAGGGTTTCTACAGAGCCAAAATTTCTCATTTGATCCACTTCATATGTATATTCAATAACAAACACCTTTGATGCCATGATCAGAGAGCACTTCGAGTACAAACAGACGATCACAACGGTCCTTGCCGACGAGGATGCGCACGTCGCCGCAGCAAAGGAGGGGATGCTCAGGGCGCGTGAAGAACTGGAACAGTTCATCAGGGAGGACCCCTTCTTTGGAGTGACCTTCGATCCCTACGACGTTCCTGAGGTTGAAAACCTGACAGTGCGGCGGATGGGCGCCGCCTCCCTGGAGGCGGGTGTCGGGCCGATGGCTGCGGTCGCGGGGACGATTGCCTGGGCTGGGGCCGAGGCGATGCAGGCGGCAGGGGCGAGGTTTGGGGTCGTCGACAATGGCGGCGACATTGCCCTCTTCTCTGACCGTGAGGTGCGCATCGGGGTCCATGCAGGGGCCTCGCCCTTCTCAGATCGATTTGCCTTCGTCGTCCCGCCACAGGAAGAGATACTCGGGATCTGCACCTCGTCAGCGACGGTCGGACCCTCTATCTCATTTGGGGTCGCAGACGCAGTCACGGTCTTCTCCCGCGACGTCTCGCGTGCTGACGCCTGGGCCACCTCGCTGTGCAACACCATCAGCCCTGGCGATGAAGGCCCCTTTGCCCCCCTCGAAGGCACGGCGGTGGCTGGGGCGATCGTGATCCTCTGCGAGGAGATTGGTGTCTGGGGAGAGGTGCCTGAGATCACTGGGGCGACCGTCGACCCCTCCCTCATCACAAGAGGTGATGTAATGCCAGATGGTCACCGGTAGGACGCAATCCCAGGCCAGAAAAAAAATCTATACTTTTCCTATTTCGGCTTTGTAGAAATCCTCTCACCTCCTCTCGGTGGCGGGGGGGTTGCACCCCCCAGTCCCCCCCGACCGCACGATATGTCGGGGACGGCAGCACTCTCATCACACTCACCCATTACGCCTTCCTGGCCCCATCATCATCTCGGGGATCCGGGGGGCAGCGCCCCCGGCCAAAGAGGCGGGAAAGCGGGGGGCACACCTCTCCCCCACACAATAGATGAGGGATCCTACAGAGCCAAAATTCTATCTCTCCTGATCCCTCACACAAGCATCGATACATCGCGCTCTGTGGGTCATGGCCTTTATAAAAATATCATCAAGAGGTCATCCCAAACTCTCCGACCCTCATCCTCACCGATTGAGAGCAATGGACGACAATGAAGAGATCCCCAGTTTTTTCATCGCGCACCCATGACCCATGCATTCATCGCCTTCTCCCTCGCCCACGCTGGGGGCTCTGCCCCCCCGGACCCCCGGGATGGCGATGGGGACGGGAAGGCAGAGCAATGATCATGAAGACGAGATTGGACCCTCCGCCAATCTTCATCGGCGGGGGGTTTGGGGGATGGCAAGCCCCCCGGTCAAGGAGAGGGTTTAGAATTTCTGGAAGGAAGCGCTCCGGTTTGAGGAGAGCTTCAACCCTAGAGAGTTTTGGGATATGTTCCAAGACAAAAGGCGGGTCAGACCAGAAGAAACCGGTCGTGGAAAAATAGGTTCCTCTCCCTCCCAGTTCCGGTATAGGTGCGTGAAACCACTGGAGGGTGGTGATGTGAGTGGCGATCGTCTGAGTATGGTTCCGGGCACATGCTCCCCAACGAGGTGCCCGGGTTATATTGGAGTAATTTCCCTGGAGTGCATAAGGAACCTCTTTACATGGCGACTGGGCAGAAGAGTACTATAGCCCAGCAGTGTCGGTCACATCTGCTCACCCCCTCCTGGCGGAGACACCCGTTTGGGTGCCGTCCCTCTGTTCGACTGCTCAAAGATGGCCCTGAGGCCCTCTGGGAGGTCGTTAAGATCTTTGATCCCTCTCACCGAGGCGACGACACTCATCTTTTGACCTCCTGATATGCGTTTTTTCTGCTTGTCTTTGGCCCTTCAGACCAGTTCATTCCTACTATTATCATAAGCCTCTGCATCAATAGTCGTGTATTCGGGGCTGATGTAGCCTTCCCGAAGAATGTTTGGAAAATTGATGGCAATGTAAAATATGGAACTCAGCGGGGGGAAGAGAAGAATGAGACGCATGGCATACTTCAGGCTATCACATGAAAATAAGGCCATATGGAAATCTTCTGGATAGTCATCTCTGCAGAGGGGTGGCCCCGCGAACACGATTGATCGTGAAATGCAACGCACTCGTCATGGTTATCTATTCTGCCTTCCTGGCCCCATCATCATCTCGGGGATCCGGGGGCAGAGCCCCCGGCCGAAGAGGCGGGAAGGCGAGTGACACGCCTCTTCCCCACTCAAGAGGTGAGGGTTTCTACAGAACTCATTTTACTGTTTTTCTCCCTGAATCCTTTCCCACAATTGATCAGGGGAAGACAGCAGAAAAAAACAATTCAATGCGGGCTCTGTAGAAACCCTCTTGATGAATCTCTCTTGCGGGGGGTTTGGCCGCCCCCCGAGCCCCCCGCGACACGATAGGTCGAGGACGACTATCTCTCTTCAAGGAGTTTGAATATGCCTTCCCGACCCCATCTTCCTCCCGGGGCAGAGTCCCCGGCACGGAGATCAAGGAAGGCAGGTGGCACACGTCTCCCCACCTAGTATGTGAAGATTTCTACAAAGCCTCAATGTGAGTATTGCCATCCTCTATTCACGTGAGACGTAACCAGCGAAGATGAGAATGCCCCCGAGCAATGATCTATCACGAGAACCCTCACAGAGTATGATCTATTTTAGTTCTTTCCATGAAACCGGTACGCCTTCTTCGGGACCGTGATCTCAAAGCATGCACCCTCCCCAGATATGCCGGTCTCCCTGATCGCAAGCCTGGTGATGGCAAGGATCTCGCGGGAGAGGTACAGCCCAAGCCCGGTGTTCTTATAATACTCTCTCCTGAAGATCCCCTCCTTGAATTCTTCGGGTATCCCGACGCCGTCGTCCTCGCAGAGAATAATGAGTTCTTCCTCCTCTTTGACACAGGAAAACCTGATCCTCGTGACCTTCTCTCCATATCTCAGCGCATTGTCCACCAGGTTGAAGAAGACCTTCTCAAGGAGAGGGTCGGCATATATCTCAAGCCCCTCAAACTCGATCACAAGGTCCACCGCCTTCAGGTCGAGGGGGCGCACACTCCTCGTGATGACCCTGCGCACGTCCTGCCACCCTGGGGCGGCGACCCCGATCTCCTGATAGTCGCGCGTGAACTCGATCTGGCGACGTATCGACTCGGCGGCCATCTCCTCTTTCTCGATGTACCCAAGCAGGGTCGGATCGGTTGTCTCCATCTTCGCAAGTTCGAGAAAGCCGTGCAGCACCGTAAGCTGGTTGAGGATGTCGTGCCTTGTGATGCTGGAGAGAAGTTTGAGTTTTTTGTTTGCCGTCCTGATCGCCATCTCTGCGATCTTTCGTTCGGTGATATCGCGTGCGACCAAGATGACCGAGTCGTCGGTCATCGGCGAGAGCACGGCGGCAAACCAGATCTCCTGCTCCTCGATGGGCAGACTGTACTCAAGAGTTACTGGCTCTCCACTCTCCAGTGCCTCTCGTATGGTGTCAAGAAAGACCTCGGCCTGTTGGTCAGGGAAGACCTCGCCGACGGTCTTCCCAACCAACTCTTCATCTAACCGATAGAGAAGTGCCGGATTGGTCGGGGCAATCTTCTGACACTGTCCTTCCTCGTCAAAGACTATGACGACATCGGTCATACTTGCAAACAGCGCCCTCAACTCCGCCTCTGAGGTGTTCCGCTCCTCTTCAGCCTGCGTGCGCGTGATATACTGCCCGATCCGCTGAGAGATTGTGGTGATGAGGTCGCGCTCCTCCTTCAAAAACGGCCCTTCATCGCGTTCAGGTCGTTTCTCCAGGTACACCACCTCGATCCTGCCGATGATCTCGTCGTCGGCCACGATAGGACGCTCCTGCAACCACTCAGTCGCCCTGAAGGTGTCGGTCTGGTAGACCTCCCTGTCTATGGTGATCCGCACCGCCGTGACCTCAGGATACTGCCAAGCAGGCGGGATGATCTCCACGATCCTGCGCATCACCTCGTCGACCATAGCCCCTGGCTCGACCAGGATGTTTGAGATCGCATACAGGCATCGCAACTCCTTGACCCGCTCATTCAGGTCGTGAGTTCTTTTCTTTAGCACCTCTTCGGCTTCTTTACTCGAGGTGATGTCGCGGATACCCTCGATCGCCCCGGTCACCTCTCCGGCCTCGTCGTACAGGGGCGCGGCAAATACTTTCTGGATCCCCTCTCTCCCACGCGGCCGCGCCTCGTCGGTCTCGGCGATGAGAAAATCTCCGCGCCTCTCGATCTCACGGTACCCACTCGCCTCCAGATCTTCGGTGGAGGAGGAGAGGAGGTCGATGATGAGCGGCCTCCGGTCGCTGTAAAGCGGGACGGCATAGGCGCGGTCCCCCCTGCCAAGAACCTCCACCGCCGCCACCCCGGTCATCTCCTCGATCGCCCGGTTCCATGCGATCACCTTCCCTTCGGTATCGACGGCGAAGAGCGCGTCAGGCATGAAATCGATGAGGTCTGCAAGACGCCGTGCCTCTTCTCCTTTTTTCCGGCCAGTGATATCCATCACTGCCACAATGCTCTGAAAGGTCTTTGGGATCATCGCCACCGAGATGAGCACATCCTTCACCGTCCCTGTCCGGTCCTTGAGATGACACTCATAGACCTCTGGTGCACGCCCAGGATCAGTCCTGCGCAACCGATGATATTCGGCGACCATCTCGAGATCGGCCTCGGACGCCACAAAGTCCCGCCAGCTCATACGGCCCTCCACCTCCTCCCTCGTATACCCGCTGAGCCTCTCGAACTCCTGGTTCACCAGGGAGATGGTGGTGTCTTCCTCGACGATGATCACCGGGCTCCCGCTGTTCTCGAAGAGGGTGCGGTATTTCTCTTCTGAAGCCATCAGGGCTTCTTCAGTCCGTCTCTGTTCGGTGATGTCCTCAAGTGTCTCGACGGCCCCAATGACCCGCCCTCTCGCGTCCCTTACTGGGGCGGCGGTGAAATAGAGCCATGTGCCGTCCTCACCCATCTCAGGGAAGAAGTCGGTGCCCTCATAAGCCCCCTCGACAAACCTCGACCTCGAGTACTTCCCGCCGTACCATGCCGAAAGTGTCGCCTCGTCTGGCACTCCGTCGATGAGCAGGTCAGCCAGGCACGGACGCTCCTTAGGATAGAACGCCTTCCAGTGCTCCTGGGTGCCGACGATCTCTGCGGCTCTGATCCCACTGTACGCCTCCAG
>JAQVHG010000347.1 GCA_028696365.1 Methanofollis sp. | reverse complement strand
TCGTGAGGATGAAACGTGTGTCCCCCAGCCTTCCTATAGTCTCTCGCCGGGGGCGCTGCCCCCGGACCCCCGGGATCACGATAGGGTCGGGAAGGCAGAATCGATGACCATAAAGAGAGTGCTGCCGTCCTCGACCTATCGTGTTGTGGCGGGGGATTAGGGGGGCGGCCAAGCCCCCCGACAGAGAGATTCATCAAGAGGATTTCTACAGAGCCGAGATTGAGAAAGAGCATATCCCAAAACTCTCAAGGGTTGAAGGCCTCCTCGAACTGAAGTGCTTCCTTCCAGAAATTCTAAACGCTCTCCTCCACCGGGGGAGTGCCGTCCTCAACCCTCTCATGTGGGCGGGGGTCAGGGAGTGCAACCCCCGGCACGTATGATGAGGAAAAAACAGGATGATCAGATGTGCCTTCTATATCACAGAATGCTCACCGTCATCCTGCACCAGGTGTCACCCCACAGACAGAGGATACACAGAGTCCGCACAATCCCCGATTCTGTCCGCCCCTCAACCTCCCAGATCACCCTTTTCTCTTCCTCTCCTTCTCCACATATTCTCGCACCTTGCGTTCCTCCCACTCTGGCCCCAGGAACCGCCCACCCAGAAAAGTTCCCAGGGCATGGAAGAGGAGCCCGACCCCCCAGAAAAGACTCACCCAGTAGAACCACCACGCCCCTGGCGAAGTGACGGCATTGATCATAAAGAGCATGAGATTGATGATCAGGTAGATCCCGAGATGCTCATAGAACCCTCTGAGTTCCCGCACTCTCTTCTTTGCCCTCTCATATGATTCGTCTTCCATGACTCTCACCTTCAGATCTTGAGCGCCGGGATGCTGGCACACGCGAGCATCTTCGGGTAGTAGCGGTTCACGTACTCCTTCACCATCCGCCTCGCGGAGAAATGCGGAGCAGTAGTCTTGATCGACTCTTTCATCGTCTTCACCCACCCATGCGGCACCCCATGGAGATCACGGGCATAATAGAGCGGGACGATCTCCCTCTCAAGGAGGTCGTAGATCGCGGCGGCATCTGATGCATCCCGGCTCTTACCAGAGTTTTCCCTGTCAAAAGCCCAGCCATTCCGGCCATTGTAGCCCTCGATCCACCATCCGTCCAGGATCGAGAGATTGGGCACCCCGTTGATGGCCGCCTTCATCCCCGAGGTGCCGCTCGCCTCCATCGGCGGGAGAGGATTGTTCAGCCAGAGGTCGACCCCATGGACAAGGTACTGGGCGACCTGCTCGCCATAGTCCTCGACAAAGGCGATCCTTCCCCCGAACTCCGGCGACCTCGCACTCCGGTAGACCCGAGCGAGCATCTCCTGGCCAGCACGGTCTGCCGGGTGTGCCTTGCCTGCAAAGACGATCTGGACCGGGCGCCAGGGGTTGTTCACGATCCTGGCCAGGCGCTCTGGGTCGATGAAGATGAGGTCGGCCCGCTTGTAAGTGGAGAACCGCCGCGCAAACCCGATCGTAAAGACCATCGGATCGAGGAAGACCCCTTCTGCAACAATGTTCTCAGACACATCCTGCCGCTCGGCCCATTTCGCGCGTTTCCTCTCCCTCACCCGGTTGAAGAGTTTGGTCTTGAGCCAGAGGTGGAGGTGCCAGAGTGCGTCGTCAGGGATCTCATCGATAAGTTCCCAGACAACCGGTTTGTCGTGTTCAAGCGGCCAGTATGGACAGACCGCTCCGATGTACTCGTCGAAGAGCGCCGCCATCCTCGGGTTGAGCCAGGTGGGCAGGTGAACGCCGTTGGTGACCGAGTCGATCGGGACCCGGTCCACCGGGAAGCGCGGCCAGAGGGAGTGCCACATCTCCCGTGTCACCTCGCCATGCCGACGCGAGACCGCATTGTGGTGGGCCGAGAGACGGAGGGCGCAGACCGTCATGTTGAACCCTGCATGCGGGTCCTCAGGGTGCGCCCCGAAGGCGAGAAACTCCTCACGCGAAAGCCCGAGGCACCGGTAATATTCAGAAAAATAGCGGTCGATGAGGTCGTTGGAGAAGACATCGTGCCCCGCGGGGACCGGTGTATGGGTGGTGAAGATAGTAGTGCCACGCACCTGGTCGAGGGCGTCCTCATAACTCATCCCTTTCCCCACGCGTTCTCGCACCCGCTCCACAAGGGCAAAGGCAGGATGCCCCTCGTTGAGGTGGACGGCAGCATAATGGATCCCAAGGTGCGAGAGAGCCTTCCTCCCCCCGATCCCAAGGACGATCTCCTGGAGAAGCCGTTCCTCCCGCCCCCCATAATAGAGGCGATGAGAGATGCCCCGGTGCTCGGGCAGGTTCTCCTTGATGTCAGTGTCCAGGAGATAGAGGGGCACCCGCCCGACCTGGACCTTCCAGAGGGCGACATGGATAGGAGGGTCGATATGCGGCACCCTGAGGACGACTTGCTCTCCAGAGGGATCGAAGACCCGAGTGATCGGGGCGGTGTCACGGTCAAGGGGCTCTTCAATATCCATCTGGAAACCGTCAGGGCCAATATGCTGGTGGAGGTAACCCGAGGAGTACATGAACCCGACAGCGACAAGCGGGACGCCGAGAT
>JAQVHG010000346.1 GCA_028696365.1 Methanofollis sp. | reverse complement strand
TCTGGCCCGCATGAAGATCTCTGAACCCTTGCTCCTCGCGCCAAGCGCGATCGAGGGCGTCGACGTGACCATCGAGGTCACTGGCGGCGGGTTCATGGGCCAGGCCGAAGCGGCACGGACCGCACTCGCCCGCGGCATCGTGAAGTGGCACAACGACCCGAAGATCAAAGACGCCTTCATCACCTACGACCGCACCCTCCTGGTCAACGACTCTCGCCAGAAGGAAGCAAAGAAACCGCACGGTCCAGGTGCACGGGCAAAGTTCCAGAAGTCTTATCGTTAAAGCTGGAGAAAAGAAATGGAGGAAATCGAGATATGATCCCGGTACGTTGTGTAACCTGTGGAAAGGTAATCTCTCCCGCGTGGGAAGAATTCAAACAGCGGCGGGAGGCCGGCGAGGATCCCAAAGAGATCCTCGACGATCTCGGTTTGAAGAGGTACTGCTGTAGGCGGATGCTGCTCACTCACAGGGAAATTGTGGAGGACATCAATCCGTACCAGTGAGGGGTCGTGGGGTAGCCTGGACTATCCTATGGCGTTCGGGACGCTGTGACCTGAGTTCGAATCTCAGCGACCCCATTTATCTATTATGAGTTTCGAGGATGAATGATGGACTCATATACTCGCTATGAAAAAGCACGAATCATTGGAGCACGAGCGCTCCAGGTCTCCATGGGTGCCCCAGTCCTGATTCAAACCACCAGTGTCGATCCCCTCAAAATCGCGCTCGAAGAATTCGAGACGGATCGGATCCCTATCACCGTAAAGAAAAAAGCGTGATCTGATGACTGAGATTGAGAGTATTGTACTGAGGACAATCCAAGACAGTCGGGGGAACCCTACTGTCGAGGCAGAGATCTACACTGCATTTGGTTTTGGTCGGGCCGCGGCTCCAAGCGGGGCATCGACCGGTACCTGGGAAGCAAAGGTACGTCCGCCACGTGAAGCAATCACGGCGGCACGCGAACACCTCCTACCTGAACTCATCGGGAGAGACGCCGCAGATCAGGCAGGTTTCGACGCCGTTCTTCATGAGACCGACGGAACAGCAGACTTCTCGAACATCGGTGCGAACGTTGCAGTTGCACTCTCTCTAGCCTGCGCAAAGGCCGCAGCAGACGCAACTGGAACCGACCTCTTCAGGTATCTTGGCGGGGCCTTCGCTCAGAAGACTCCCCTACCCCTGGGCAACGTCATCGGCGGTGGAGCACATGCCACCAACGCCACCGACATCCAGGAGTTCCTGATCGTACCGACAGGAGCATCGTGCGCGGACGAGGCAGTCTTTGCCAACGCCGCGGTACACAAGAAAGTAAAAGAACTCCTGGTCGCATCCGGGAAAGGGTGCGGCAAAGGCGACGAAGGAGCATGGGCGCCCAGGATAAAGGACTCCGAAGCATTTGAACTGCTTCAGGAAGCTGTGGGTGCGGTCTCTGACGAACTGAACTTTGCGATCAGCATGGGTGTCGATGTTGCGGCCTCTGAACTCTGGGACAGCAAGACCTACACATACAAAGATGCAAAGCGGTCGACTGAAGACCAGATCGCCTATATTGCCGAACTTATCGACCAGTATCACCTGGTCTATGTCGAAGACCCTCTCCAGGAGGAGGACTTCGAAGGTTTTGCCGAGCTCACCAGACAGGTCGGTGACCGGTGCCTTATCTGTGGTGACGACCTCTATGTCACCAACACTGAGCGGATCACCAGGGGCATCGAGACCGAGGCGTCCAACTGTGTGCTCATCAAACCCAACCAGATCGGTACCCTGACCGACACCTATGAGGCAATCCACCTCGCCCATACCCATGGTATGGAGACGGTGATGAGCCACCGTTCAGGTGAAACAACCGACGAGACCATCGCGCATCTCGCTACCGCGTTCGAGAGCATCTTCCTCAAATGCGGGGTCGTGGGTGGCGAGCGGATCGCAAAACTGAATGAACTGTTACGCATTGAGGAGCTGATCTAAATATGGCTGAAGCAAATGAGATGGAGATCGTGCTGGAAGAGCCCCTCGCGCCGGTGGAAGATTACCTCGCCGCGGGCGTCCACATCGGCACGCAGCAGAAGAGCCAGGACATGAAGAAGTTCATCTACCGCGTGCGCGGGGATGGACTGTATATTCTCGACATCAGGTCGACCGACGAGAGGATCAAGACCGCAGCAAATTTCCTCTCCCAGTACGACGCACCTAAGATTCTGGTCGTGGCCTCGAGGCAGTACGCCCAGTATCCAGCACGGAAGTTCTCTGAGAGCATCGGCGGGACGGCGGCGATCGGCCGGTACATCCCCGGAACCCTGACCAACCCGGACTTCAGAGATTATATCGAACCTGAAGTTGTCGTGGTCACCGACCCGATGGGCGATGTTCAGGCGATCAAGGAAGCTATCCAGAACGGGATCCCGATCGTCGGGCTCTGCGACACCAACAACATGACCAAGAACCTCGACCTGGTCATCCCGACGAACAACAAAGGGAGAAAGGCACTCTCACTCATCTACTACCTGCTCACCAAGGAGATCTTCCGGATCCGTGGAGTCTCCACATCTCTCAC
>JAQVHG010000345.1 GCA_028696365.1 Methanofollis sp. | reverse complement strand
AGAGAGTTTTGGGATATGTTCGGGATGAAAATTTCTTGTCGCTAATTTCTCGTCGCTTGATCCCTCTTTTTCAAGATGAAGAGATCGTTGATCTTCGGATCAACGGGGTGAACCCCCGACGCGAGACGGGGGTGAAGATTCAACGATTCGGGGCGGCCGTTCAGATCGACGCGCCTTCTCCACCATCGGCCAGGGGCTCATCAAGACTCTCGTCTTCGATGGGCAGGGGATTGGTACCCCCCCCTTCACGACGTTGAAGGGTTTTGAAGAGCCCACATTCTCCAGGGCCTCACCCCCACCGGTGCATATACCCTTCCGCCGGCAGAGGCACGCCGTCGGCCCACACCCCATGCGCCGCGACGACCCGCCCGACCGCCGTCGCCTCCACCCCGGCCACCGGGAAATTTTCGGGCGGGATAGTGAAGAGGAGTTCAAAGTCGCCGCCTCCAGAGAGGGCGAACGCCCTGGCTTCGGCCTCGGGCACTCCCGCGGGACCGGGGAGACGGGCCGTCTCCACCGCAAACCCGCACTCGTTCACGCCGAGCATATCGTGGAGCGACATCGCAAGCCCGTCCGAGATGTCCATCATCGCCGTCGCCCCCGCGGCATTGAGAGCCAGGCCCTCGGCCACCCGCGGCTGCGGGGCGATGAGCCGCTCCCAGTAGTCGTCGTAGCCTGAGAGCGCCGCCTGCGCCCCGCCCAGGGAGCCGGTGACGCAGACGACGTCGCCGACCCGTGCGCCCCGTCGTCGCACCACCTGCTCCGCAGTCCCGAGGCCGGTGGAGACAAGGGTCAGTTCGGTGTGGGCATCGGTGTCCCCGCCGACGAGGTCGGCGCCGTAGGTGCGGCAGCACCGCGCCGCCCCCTCGGTGATCCCGGCAAGCCGATCTGGCCGGTCGAGCCCGGTCGCGAGGAGGAGGGCGAGCGGCCGCGACCCCATCCCCGCGAGGTCGGAGATGGTCACCGCCGCCGCCATCCACCCGATCTCGGCATCGGTCATCCCGACCGGAAAGTCGGTCGTCTCATGGAGCATGTCGGTCGAGAGAAGGAGAAGTTCGCCGCCGTGCGGGATCACCGCACAGTCGTCTGCCGTCGACCCGTCAGGGAGGATGGCCGAGATGGCCTTGATCAGCCCCCGCTCATCCACGCCGCCGCACCTCCTTCTCGCGCTCGGTCCGGTACTCCTTGAAGACCTGGTTGAGCATCGACGCCTTCTTCTCGCGCTCGTGCGCCTCGACCCGTCCGGTCCATGCCTCCAGGGCCGCGACCAGACGCTCCTCCTCGACCGTCCCGATCCGCCCGGCCATACGCAGCCCCACCATACCGGCCGGGACCAGCGGAAGTCCGGAGGTCAGCGCCTCGGCAACCAGGTGGGGGTCCTGTTCGTCAAGAGATCCGCCCGGCACCGCCACCGCCCGCACATGCATGGCGGCCAGGTCCTTCACCACGCCCCGGCCCCACCCGTCGGTCGTCCGCACCGCCACCACGTCCTCCTTCCCGACCCCGAGATCGGCCTCCAGCCCACGCAGAGCGTCGTGGGTGAGCGAGTCGAGCGCCTTCACCGCCGTCTGCCCCTCGCCGACCTGGAGCTCCTCGACCCGGCGCATCCGCTCGATCCGTTTTTTCAAACTTTTGTTCCTCTTCTCTTCCTTCCTGAGCCGCTTCTTCAGCGCCGCGATCTGGGCGTCCCTCTTTGCGACCTCGGCATCACGCTGGAACGCCTTCGAACGCCCAGAGCGCTCGCGCCTGATCTGGCGCTTCAGGCGCGTGATCTCGGCGTCCTTCTCCTCGATCCCCTCTTCGAGTTCCTGCACGAACTCGCGCAGCCGCTTTGCCGTCCGCTCGAGTTGCGCGATCCGCTCGGCGCGCTCGTCCCGCCCGGCCGGAACTTCCGGTGTGGGTGCGACCTTCTTCTCAGGCCGCACCGGCCGCTGCCGCCCGGAAAGATCGGTGAGCACCACCTCGATCGACCGCCCCCGCAGCACCCCGGCCCGCACCTCGTCCAGGTCGTAGCCTGGCGGCACCCGCCTGGCGATGTTCAGGAACTTGTTCTTGTACGAGCGGTAGGCGTCCAGGGCCGCGGAGAGGGCGTCGCGCTCGTGCGGGTTTGCGTAGCCGGTCCCGGCCGTCAACTCGAGTTTCAACTCCACCGAACGGTCCTGAGGTGGGACGTATGCTACCGCATTGAAGGCCCGCCGCACCTTCTCGACGGTGTCAGGCATCGGCGAGACGTCTGATGCGATGATCATGGGCTTTCCTACCGAGGTGATATGCTCGATCATCTCGGCTGGCCCCATCTGCCTGGACGAGAAGATATCCACCACCTCGCCCTCCAGGCTCACCGCCCCGATCCCGGTCGTCGTCCCTGGATCGATCCCCACGATGAGGTACCGCGGCCGGCGTGAGAGGGGTTCGTACCGGATCCGGTCCAGACGCCGCCCCTGGACCCGCACCTGCACGTCTGCCCCTGAGTAGGTCCGCACCGGGATCTCGTCCCGCGGTGCATAGACCAGGAACTGCACCCGCGAGAAACCCCCATACGCCAGCCGCTCGCTCTTC
>JAQVHG010000344.1 GCA_028696365.1 Methanofollis sp. | reverse complement strand
ATCGCCTTCCCACTTCTTTGTGCCAGAGGCACTGCTCCTGAACTCCAGGGATGAAGATAGGGTCGGGAAGACACAATCAACGAATATGAAGGGAGCTTGAGAACACAGGGAATCGAAGATTCCCAGTGATAGAGAGGAAGACTTTCGATCTTCCGTGTATCTTTGAGAAAGCAGGGAGAACAACACGCTCCCCCGCCAGAGTAAACCATCAATAAGATCTCACAGGCCCTAAAAATCGTCATCAACAGGGGGCGTTCCCCCAGCATACGTGTTCTGTCCCCACAGAGAAGACAGAAACACCCCTTTGCTCGTGTCCACGCCCGGCAGAGTCGCCGGCAGGGTCGGGGTGTGGTGGTGTGTGGTGTCACAGACGTGGGTTACCAGGGCGTCATGACCCGTCCAGGCGGCGTCCACCGGGCCGGGCTAGAAGGTGCCAATTGTCAGCACAGGGACAGTCTGAAACGGGACTCGCCCATACACATTCCCCTGAAGACAGGCTGCATGCAGCCATGGTGCCCGCCAGCACCAGACCATGCCGCAGCCGGCACAGTGGTCTTCAGAGCAATGTAGAGAGAGCGAAGGCCCCGATCTGTTTTTGGGTCCATGGTTCTTCTCCTCCCTTCCCTCCAGAACTCATACCAGGCGACTCCATAGAATTGGTCACCATGAGGGGATATAACAACAGACGATCCCATCGGTTCATACCCTGAACCTGAGAGTTCAGTATTCGACCGCATCGAGGGCGGCACAGAACTCTTCGGCCGAGTTGAACCTGGTGGCCGGGTCCTTCGCAAGGCACCTGAGGACGATCCCATCGAAGGGGGCGAGGACGGGGTCGACGGCCGAGGGCGGCGTGGGCGGGGTGTCGAGGACGGCAGCTGAGTATGCGCCAGGGCCGTCGTCGTCATAGGGGAGCGTCCCGGTGAGGAGGAGAGAGAAGACGACGCCGAGCTGGTAGAGATCAGTCCTCTCGTCAGGAGGACCGAAGCGGGCCGGGGCAAGTTGTTCTGGTGCGGCGTAGTGGAGGGAGTAACCCGGCGCCACCGTCTCGTCTCCTTCGCCGAGGACCTTGCCGAGCCCCCAGTCGGCGATCTTTGGGGTGGCGTCCGCGGCAAGGAGAATGTTGCCGGGCTTGAGGTCACGGTGGACGACCCCGCGAGCATGGGCGTACGCGAGCCCGGCCGCGATCCCGCGGACAAGTTCGATCGCCCCGGTCGGGTTGAGGGGTGTCTCCAGGTCGGCGAGGCTACGGTCCAGGTACTCGGTCTCGACGTACGGGACCGGAAGGACGTTGACGGCATAGACTCTCACGATATTGGGGTGAGCCAGGCCCTGCCAGATACTGATCTCGCGGAGAAAACACCGGCCTGTCGCCTCGTCCTGGCGGAGCGGGACTTTCACCGCGACGGTCTGGTCGTCGGCACGGCGGATCGCCCTGAAGACCCTGGCGGTGCCCCCGGTCCCGACCGACACGACCCTGGTATATTTCTCGCTCAGCGCCGGCGGGAACCCAGAATCCGGTACAGACGTAGTTTCAGGCGGAACGACGACGGTCGTCTCCTCGTTCACGACCGCAAGGGGAGGAGAGGCCCCCTGCTCACGCCGGCGGGCATAGACGACCCCGCCGAGGGCGGCCGCCGAGACGAGGAGTGCGGCAGCAGAGATGATGAGGGAGGGGACAGGACCGGTCTCACCGACAGGGTCGCCGGCGGCGGTGGTCTCCTGCACCTCGACTGTCGGCAGAGTGGGCAGAGGCGTGGGAGAGGGCAAAGGAGTCGCAGGCGTGGACTCAGGGGCCGGGGTCTCGGTGGGAGGAAGAGGCGTGGGCGCAGTGGTGGGTTCAGGGGTCTGAGCCTCGGTAGTGGGCGCCGGGGTCAGGGCAGGCGTGGTGATCTCCGGGGTGGGCACCGTCTTCTGCTGCCCTGGCGCATGGGCCAGGCCTGGAGGAGCGTCCTGGCCGTGGCCGCGAGCACCCATGTCATTTGCGGCATGGTCGGGCGGCACCGCTGCCACCTGGACGACAAAGGCCAGCACGACGAGGAAGGCCACCACCACCCGCATTATGGTGCATCTCTTCTCAGACCGCATTGGAACTCCCCACCCGTTCAGGCCCCGTCTTCATGCCCGAGCGGCGGGAGCGTGAAGATGAGGCGGGCGCCCTGCCGACCGCGGGCAAGGTCGATGATGTCGCCGTCCTCAAGGAGACGGCGCTCGTGGCGGCGGAGAGGAACGGCGTTCACCTGCGTGCCGCCTGTGCTCTCGCAGTCCTCGACCTGCCAGGCGTCGCCGGCCATCGCCAGGCGGCAGTGCGGACGGGAGACGCGGGTGACCGCGGTGTAGCCGGAGGAGAGCACGACAGCCCCTGAACCGACAGAATGTCCGCCGGTGTCCTCCCTGCCGACGGCGTAGTGCCGCCCCTCAAGAGGGAAGACCTTGCCGTCGTCGGGCCCGCCGACGACCAGGAGGAGGGGCACCCCGCAAAAGAACGTCGACGAGACCTGGTCCCTCATTTCTCGCAACCTGAGCGAGACCCCCTGGGCGTCGGCGGCGATCCCAAGGTTCCCGAA
>JAQVHG010000048.1 GCA_028696365.1 Methanofollis sp. | reverse complement strand
AATCATTGTCAGGGGGGACTTCTTCGGACCTGGGCAAGTCAGGTTCCTGCGGGGCCTGATACACTGTCTGGGGCTGTTCTTTTTTCTTGCGCAGCAGGAAATAGAGGGCCAGGCCCAGAACGGCGAGCAGAGGAATTCCCCAGAGCAGGAAGCCGAACTTTTTCGCGGCGGCAGCGGGGCTGGGAACCTTGTACTGCAGATAGATGGAATCGCCCTCAACCCCTTTGAACTCCCAAGTGTAAACGCCCAGGGAATCGTTCCTGATCTTGGCGTTGGTGTTCACCACCTCGAAGGGGACTTTCCAGGTGACCTTGTTCTCCAGCACCTGGTCCATCACTTCGTTCATTTCCTCCTGTTCGGAATCTTCCTGTCCCGCGTTCATGGCCTTCATCACATCGGGCTTGTAGGAAATGGTGAACAGGCTGTGGTCAGCGCTTTTTTCCTCCTTCACCAATGGAGCGGACGGGGCTTTGGTGCTGTCAGCGAGCAGGGGAAAGAGGTTGAGGTCGGTGACCCGGCTGAAATGCCCGTCCGCTTGGACACCCCTGTTGTCCTTGTCCTCAAAGGCTTTAACTGCCATGCCGAACTTCCCGTAGGCGAGGGAATCCTCCAAGACGCTTTCTTCCTGATCGGGCATGAACTCGTCGCTGATCTTTTTGGAGACCATTTTGATGAAACTGAAATCCACGGAATTGTCTTCATTGACCGTGAACACGGACTCGGTGAAAACGCATCCGGCCAGCAGCAGCGCGGCGCACAGAACTAATGTCAGGCGCATAAAACCTCCCTTGGGTTTGAACTTTCACGTGATGTTGCAACTTGGACAGGCAGAGGTGGCGAGTCAAGCAAAATAATCCCCGGCGAAGTGATGAAGGATGTGGGTTCTCACTTTTTTTCAGGCTCTCTTTCAAACCGGGCGGTAATCTGGTAGATCGGGCCCGTAGGGCGACATATCGATAGCGAGGAAGCGTAAGCCACTCGTACACTGGATTCCGGGTCAAGCCGATAATGATTTGGGTTTGGGGGTTTCGGCGCTTCGGCGAGCGCCGCTACATGGTACTGGCGGTTGCTGTACCGCCTTTTTTCTAGCGTACAGCGAATGTAGTGAGCATGGACGACAGGAAGCATTGCAAAAATCATTCATTGCTGACGTCGATGCTTGTTTCTCGCTCGACGCCAGCCTCCAGGCCACATCATCCCGGAAGTCACCTAGCCCGAGAGGTGACTTCCGGGATCCAGAAAGAGCAAAAAAGGATTCCGGAGCCCTGAGGCTGAATCCCTTTCCCGGAATGACACACATGGTAGTTTGGGCAGATAATGTGGTTGTGGCTGTAGTCGTTGCTTCGTTCTCGCCCGGCTCCAGCGTGTGGCTGTGTGGAAGCGAAGCCAACTGGCCGTTAAGGCCTTGTCCTGAATCCCAGACGTGCCTCCCGCATAATGGCCGCATTTGATGCGAGGATTTGGTGAGAGGAAAGAGAGGGAAATGGACACGAGCGCTAAGGGTGTAGCTGACAGGACATAGCGGCAGGCAAGCAGTTTTGGCTCTATTTTTTATCAAATGGCTGCTGGTGTTCAAGCAAAAAGCAACCTGGATAGTGGCAGAACTGTGGGGAGTGATGTCTGTCGCCCGCAAGGGGCTCAGGAGGTAGTTTTTTGGATCCATTGTCGAGGGGTTCCGTTCGCTGCGCTCATTGCACACCCTCGCTATGATCTGCCGCCCTCCAGGCTATCGAAAGAAAACCACAACTGCATGAGACTCAGCTTCATTTATACTGGATAAACTTGGTCTTCGCTTAACTTGCATATACCCACCCAATTGAAAATGGCCTGATTTTCGATATTTACAATTTTGACTCCTCATTTACCCTATCCTATCCACCTCTTACTCACTTCCCATTAAGTTCTCAATGGAGCATTGTGAAGTCAGCGGGATGTGAATGGGATGTTAGTAGGTCAGAGCAAATGGCCTGAGGATGAGATAATATTTCCGGTGAGTAGTTCACTTACGGGGAAACATGTGGCTTGTACACCCAAGTTCCTGCCTTTTCTCCGGCTGTCGAGAAGAAGTCGATATAGTTTAACACCTTGTCATTCTGGCGCATTCACCCTCCCATAGAGCAGAAAATTACTAAATTATGCGATTATTTATGGCTTTTTTTCCGACCATTTCTATACGGGTATCCGCAAAGAGAAGCATAATTTATCGATTGACAATCAGAGGGGATACGGCGATGTATGGTTTTGGGTGTAAAAGGTGAAAGAAACCCGCTTTCCGAAAACGTTAATCCTTTGCCAATAAAGCCTATCAGGAGTGTTCATGGATCGTTTATATGACAGGCGGCTATCCGCCAAAGAGACATCTGCTTACCTCTGGATAAGCGATGAAACGGTATATGGCTGGATAGAATTCCACGATATGCCCACCCACATGATGGGCAATTGGGATTTCAAACTCAATGAGTTAGATGAGTATGTCAAGGCTGGTGGAGCGACACTTTGATGAAGAGGATAAGATTGTCCCGGATTATAAGAAGCAGGTGTCGTGGCTCAGGGAATATGAGGCGGGGTTGGATGTGTAGGTTGCTTTTTAGCCTATACCCCTGTTTTGTCCAGGGGGTGATTTATAATGAGAATGCGGATAAGCAAAATAAATCATTTAGGAGTTCAGAATGAGCTTTTGGAAAACACTGGCAAAGATTGGCAATGCGGTCATAGAAGAAGGTATGAAGCAGCAAAGCAAGCAAATGCGAAATGGCAGCAGAAATTCGGCTACCGGAAGAATGGAAGTCCCAACTGTTGGTGGAAGGACCTTCAGAGAATGGGAGAGCAAGTGGCAGTATGTAGGCTATCTGGACAGCATCGATCTTAGCCCATATTCCTCTTACGTTGGGCTTTACAAAGCCGAACTGGGTGGAAAGGTCATGTATGTCGGCAGAGCCGTCGAGTATTCGAATGGCGGCATCAGGAAGAGATTATCTGACTATACCAGAGAGTCAGACAGTGCCAGGAAACACACATCGGGGAGGCTAATGCACGCACATGCCGCTGACCTGGAGATATATGTCCTGCTGGTTGGAAGGGATGAGGAAGCGGCTGAAGCAACCAGAAAGCTCGAACGCTACTTTATCGGCAAATACTCTCCCGAGTGGAATAAGATGCTCAAGTAGTTGGGAAATACACTCAAGGTACAGGATGGCAATGAAAAACCTTGACTGTTTAGCTATGGCAGGAATAATGAAACGCATCAATAAATTGGTGAGAATTGTGTGAGGAATCAAGCTTTGTACAGGCAATGGCAGATGCTGCATCTGATAAACCAGCATCGGCTGAGCGGCATATCCAAAGGTGAATTGGCAACTCACTTTGGGGTATCAAAGAAGACTATCGCCAGGGATATCACAAACCTATCCTCTTGCGGATTTCCCATTTACGAAGATCAGGACATGGACAGGGGCAATCAGGTTTTCTACTATTTCACAGAGGGTTATCGCCTTCCTGATTACACGCTGAATTACGAGGATATCCTCAGCCTCTCACTGGCAAGCAAGCTTTGGGAGGAATCGGGTTTGGTTACTGCCGATAGCATCAAAGGCATTCTGACCAAGATCGAAACCAAGCTGGATAAATCCATCCTGAAATTCTACCGTGATGTCCAAAAAGCGTTGATCAGTGACAGCACCGGAACTCTATCAGATTCGGACTCAATGCCTGAGAAACTAAGCCTAATACTGAAGGCGATATTGAATTACAAGATGATCTCTTTTGATTATTATAGCGTGCAGAACCAGCGGCACAGCCACAAGGAAGTCTCGCCTCTGGCAATCAAGTATTTCAACCACAATTTCTACCTGGCCGGATACTATAAAAAGATAGATCAGGTGATCGTTTTTGCCCTCAATCGCATGGACAAGATCAAGCTTGGCGATAAACCCCAACACGAGGTGGATTTTGATTCCAAAACCTACTTTGACAGTGGCTTTGGCATCTATACCGGGGAGGTGTTTCAAGTAAAATTGCAATTCTTTCCTCCCACCTCGGATTACATCGCTGAAAGAGTGTGGCATCCGGCACAGAAACTTACATGGCTGGAAAATAAATCACTCATCCTGGAAATGCCTGCCAACTCCTTGAGCGAGATGAAAAAGTTTGTGCTGAGTTATGGCGCAAAGGTGAAAGTGCTGGAGCCGGGGGAGCTGAGGGCTATCATTCAGATGGAATCTGAATTAATCATAAAGCACTATCTTACCAAGTGATCATATGATATGAGATCAAACTACATCCAATAAGGAGTTAAAAATGAAAAAGGAAAACGAAGGCAAATTAAGGACATTCATTGACATAGTGGAAACATGCAGTGGGGTTGTCCATTCAAATCCAAAGAGCACATATGATACTCTCGTTAATGTGATGATGCAAAACACCGATTGTACCAGAGAAGAAGCTCAGAAGACTATTGACGAGGTAATCAGGACTGTGGATCGGAGTGAGGATAGTTACAATGATTTAAGGAATAGCATTAGCAAAGGCTCATCCAGGGAAGAATGGCTACTCGCGAAAATACAAGGACTTGATACCTCTCAAACTGGTCAGAGTGTAAATGAAATTCTGAGCGATGTCAGCCGGGCATTGAATGTCCCGTCAGTGCCAGCAGACGCTTCTCTTTCCGACAGTGACATCGGGAACCTTAGGGAAACAGTCATTATCCAGGATATTGTAGACACTATGCAAAACATCAATCCAGTGGAATCAAAAGTAGTGGAGAGCGTTAAAACCATTGACTTTAAAAAGGAAATCAGTGCTCTCAAGGAGTACTTTGATAGTCCGCTAAACAGTGAGAAAGATGCGCAATATGTAAAAGCAGTTTCCTCCGCTGCTGTGATAGCAAAGGAGAAAGGATTGTTTCATGAAGAATTCGACAATGTCACAAACAGCCAGTTAACAATGGTTGTTGATCAAGGAATGTCAACAGCGAAAGCCATGTATCAAGTTGGCAAGGGAGAGATCACACCAATAGAAGCCCAAGGTTATATACTGGACAAAAAAACTTCGAAACTGGGCATGATAATTGAAGATTACTGCGCTAAAAAGGGCAGGGATATTGGTGCTAACATAGGTGCCACTATTGGTGCAATTTTCGGCCCAGTAGGTTCAACTGTTGGAGCAGCAATTGGTGCAGTCGTAGGATACGTTGCAGGGAAAGCAGTTGGGAAGTGGATATCTTCTGGTCTGGAAGTCGTGTCTGATTTTTTTACTGATGTTGGTAATTTCATATCTGATGCAGTTGATTCAATTGCAGAATTCTTCTCACTTTGGTAAGGTGGGTGCCATATGGATACATCAATAATGTTGAACGTACTAAGCTCAACTGTAGTAGCAGCACTGATTTCCGCTTTTGTATCGATACTAACTCATAATAAATCCAATAAACTGAAGTATATAACTGAAGAGAGACAAAAGTGGAGAAGGGAATTGAGGGCGGCAGCAATTGCATTAAGAAGAATTGGAAATAATGAGAGAGAGAGGGATGAAGAAAAAGGGAGGGATAAAAAGAAGGAGAAGGAGAGAGATGATGCAAACGAAATAAGATTTAAGACTGTTGCAGAGGCAAAGACTTTCTTTCAGGTTAGATTGAACCCTTATGATAAAGAAGACATGAAACTGTTGAGATTGATTAGAGAAGAAAAAGATGGGAGGATATCTGCAGATGACTTGGATGAATTGTCTAAAGCAATATCTTGGCTTCTTAAACATGATTGGGAACGCGTCAAACTTGAAGCATCAAGTTTAAAATTAGCATTTATTTTTAAGTTAATCCTAATATTGTTAATAACATTCTTGAGTTTCATGCTAGTTTCCCCTTCAATGTTCTATAACGTTATCCATGCCCCTATCATAGATACTACTTATATAAAATCCATCTCACTTTTATACGTATTTGTGCTTATACTTTTGCTTGTAGTGGTATCATTGTCACTTATGAAATTGGATTATAGGTGGCGACACTATAAGGAGAAACTAACTAACTCGAATAGAGAATTTGGCAAATTCTTGAGGGAAATACTGGATATCCCACTAAGGAAAAAAATAAAAAATAGGGAGAAAAAACATGGCAAAAACAATTAAATTCAATCTCATACTGGACGGCCAACCAGTTCGTTGCATCGAGGACCTTCAGGATAACTTTTGCATCGACGACATTATCCGTCTTTACCAAGACGGTTTGCTGCAAAAATGGCTTAAAGTCAGAGGATATGATGATTACCTGCAGCAAGTTGAGGCTATCAAAAAGAAAGATTCCGTAATAGTTGAGTTGATCAAGATATTTAAAATAGAAAAGAAAGAGAATGTGATTAAAGAGAGCTTGTATTCGTTAGAATATCGGAAGAAAAGAGAAACAGAACTACAAGAATGGAGAGAGACAGGTAGCAAAGAAAAAAAAGCCATAGGTGACTATCATAATGGCTACGAGACTTTAAAGTCAAAAGTGATAGAAAACAAATATGATATGGCGTTTATGAAAGCAACTGCCAAGGAAATATCTAAAAACTACAGTAGGTTGTTTCAACTCGACAACACCAGATTCTACTATGAGTTCAGGCAAGACGCTCCACTAATGATCTATGCGATATTAATGGATACCAAACTCCGTGATTTTCTTTTACAAAATGAGGATGTCAGCAAATCCTTGACTGGGACTTTCAAGATAAAAAGCAAGGACGAAGCAAAGAAACTTATTTATCCAGAACTCAATCAGGATGATGATTTTGACAATAAAGTGCAGAGCATTGGACTGCATATTTATATTGGTGATACACAATCATATTGGAAGGACCTGCAAACAGAAGATACCAAGGTGCTGATAATCTCAGTGCCAGACAGTTGCCGCATACGAGGCGCAAAGGACAAATTGGAAGACATCCCCTCCAAAGACGCCAACGGTAAGTTTCTCATTCTTGATGGGTTGGCATATAAGTCTTCAGATAAATATAACCCAATTGTGTACATGGAGATATGATGACAGAGCAATTGCAATTGAATAAACTTGCGTCTTATATTGATGCACTCAGGCCAATCATTTATGTCCCAACCTTTGACTTTCACGCTTTTGACGCGATGATAGAACAGCTCCGTAATGAATCCATAGATTGTAGAATATGTGAGTATAATGAAGGGTTGGGTATGGTTGACTTTAAAACAAAGAAGAGCAGTTTAAGTTTAACACTTGATAAATTCTTAAGGTCATATACTCTGTCTCAAAAGAGGACTAAGTTTCTTGTTTTGAAGGACGTCCACAGCAGCATATCCAATCCGGTAATCATCAGTCTGTTAAAGTCAATTGCACTCAGAAACCAATATGATCCCGATTATAATGTGACCATATTTATCGTATCCAGTGTATTGACCATTCCGCCAGAACTGGAGAAGCTGATAACGATCTTTGATCCCTCGCTTCCCTCCAAAGACGGGATCAAGGACTTGATCATCAACTTCGCCAAAGCAAACAAATTCAATATTGATGAGACTTTCTCTGAAGAGTTGACCTGGTCTTTGAAAGGATTTTCCGAGTTTGAAATCACGCAAATCTTAAACTTGGCTTATCAAAACAGCGGCACAATCGAAGCAAGAGACTTGGGCTTGATCATCGAAGAAAAAGAACAGATAATCGCAAAATCTGGTGTTCTTGAGATATTGAGACTTGATGACTCTATAGATGATGTTGGCGGATTGGATCGCATGAAAGATTGGCTTAGAAAGAAAAGCAAAGTTTTAGACAGGCTCAATGAAGCTGTAAAGTATGGAGTTGATATACCCAAAGGGCTGATGATCGTTGGCATGCCCGGCTGCGGGAAGAGCCTTACAGCCAAGGCAACGGCAAAACTCTTTGGCGTGCCTTTGATCCGTCTGGATGTTGGGAAGTTGCTTGGTAAATATGTCGGAGAAAGTGAAAGCAACATGCGCAGAGCTATCAGTATAGCAGAAGCTATCAGCCCGTGTGTGCTTTGGGTTGATGAGATCGAAAAAGCATTCTCCGGTATTGGGCAATCAGGTGGCAGCCATGAAGTAACCACAAGACTGTTCGGTTTCTTCCTAACCTGGCTTCAGGAAAAGGATAACACAGTATTTGTGGTTGCAACTTCCAATGACATCTCTTGTCTTCCTCCTGAATTCTTGAGAAAAGGAAGGTTTGATGAGATCTTTCTGGTAGATTTCCCAAACGCTGACGAAAGAAAAAGCATCTTTGAGATTCACCTGAAAAAGCGCGGAAAGTGGTCGACGGATATCGATGTGGTCCAGTTACTAAAGAAAACCGAGGGTTTTAGTGGAGCGGATATTGAATCTATTGTCAAAAACACGATCGAAAATGCATTTCTATCCGGAGAAAAGAGTATCGGCACCGAGGATTTAATCCAAGAAATCAAAGATACGAAACCAATTTCTGAATCACTTCAAGAAAAGATCAAGGACTTGAGAAAGTCCTTAGAGCGGATTGACGTCAAAAAGGCAAGTTATGAATAAATCTGTGTTGTTACGCGACAATTGCCAGTCATCAGTTTACCTCCGGCTGTATCACAGGGGATTTTGACAACTCAGACAATTTCACCTGGATGTTGAAAATGACTGTAGAAAAGTTTATGGGAGCTGAAAAGTGGCTTTTGTGGAAGGGATACGACAAAGACATTAGCAATATCTCAGATTCGCTAAGGGACATGCTCATAATAAGATAAAAACCCCCTACATTTTCTTCCTCCCCTGCCCCTGATCTGTCCAGGGGCTTTTTTATACTCCCCATCAGGTGATGGATTCGGCATGGTAAACCGGCCTGAGAATCCCGCCAGAAGGAGTATTAATGGATAACATTAAGGAACTGATTATCGAGAAGTATCACCAGATTACGGGTTTTGAGCCCATTGTGGAAGATTATGAGCCCAGGATCAAAAAGATGCTTTCCACGATATGCAAGGGACGCTATTCCAAAGAGCAGATCGTGGACTCCAATGATACCAGTATCTTCAGTAATGGAGCTTCCGGCATGGTGTTTACTACTGAAGCATTGTGTGTAAAGGATGCCGGGAATTCCACGTCCCGGTTCATCGCAAGATTCAAAGACATCAAGTACTGCAGTATGGATGAGGACAGCATTTTTGGAGTGGATATTTCTGCCATCAAGCTGCATATGCGATCCGGTGCAGTGTACAGGCTCAGTACCACTTTGTCAGGTATGGATCTTGCTCAGATGCAGGAATTGATAGAGCATGCCATGCACCTTCATGATCTGGATGAGGAAGATGAGAATGGCCAAACCAGCGATTCTGCTTCTGATGATGTTGATGATGATCTGGAAAGTGATTCCTCCGACGATGAAGATGATGAGGATGGACTACCGGAGGCTATCAGTGGAGCAGTTTCCATTGTCAAAAAGGTCATATTATCTTTGGGATAGTAATTACTCTGAAAATGAAAGAGGCCATAATTATGAGTTTTTAGGGCTGTGAGCGAAATACTCGTCTGGTTTGGAGATCAAATACAATCCAAACTGGGCGAGTACATTAAGAAACAAGTTTTTCTCGAAGAAAGCTATCTATTCGGCACTCTATAAAGTTCAGACCTTGAGGCGGTGACGGAGTTTGGCGAGGGTTTTGGCACCGATGCCCTTAACTTTGGTGATGTCATCGACGCTTTGAAACTTGCCATTTTGGGAGCGGTAATCAATTATGGCCTGAGCTTTTACCTCTCCGATGCCAGGTAGGGTGCAGAGTTCGGCGAGGCTGGCGGTGTTCAGGTTGACAATATTGGTGAGCTGGCTTTTTGGGGTGGGTTTGGCTTTGCGGGAAGAGCTTTTTTCTGAAGAGGATGAGGCGGGGGCATCGGATTCCGTCAGGTTGTTTTGGCCGGGGTCCGGCAGGCTGATGGTGGTCATGGAGTTGGGGTCGGAAGGTGCTTCCGGAGTGAACTGGGGCGAGCCGAAGAGCAGAAGGGAAGGGAGCATTTTGGCCAGGGTTTTGGCACCGATGCCCTTGATCTGGAGGAGGTCGTCGGTGCTGGTGAAGGGATGTTGGGAACGGTAGTCGATGATGTCCTGGGCGCGTTTGGGACCGATGCCGGGCAGGAGCATCAGTTCTTCCAGGGAGGCGGTGCGGATGTCGATCTGGACGGGTTTGTCCACCTCGGCGGCCACGGTGAGCAGTTCCGGGGCGGCGGGTTCAGTTTGGAGGAAGGGGGCAAAAGCGGGAACGGTTTTAAGCTTTCCGGCCGCGAGCCCGAGCAGGGCCAGGGCAGCCAGGACCAGAAGGGCGCGCTGTTCCTTGGGAGTGAGATAGGGATTTGGACGCCGCATCATAACTCCCTGTCAGCGACGCAGTTCCTCCACCCAGACCGAGATAATTTCATCCAGAATGGGGCTGAAGCCACTTTGGGTGAAGGCGATGTTGCCCTGTTTGTCGATGGCGCAAAGCCAGGGGATGCCCGAAAAGCCATAAGCCCGGGGCAGTTCGTTGTCGCCCAGGAGGAGCTTCATGCCATAGCTGTTCTTGCTGAAATATTCAATCACGTTGGGTATTTCGGAGGGGCTTTCCCAAACGTTGATGGAAATCAGCACAACGTCGTCGGAGGGGTTCCGTTCCATCCAGGAATCGAGCTTGGGCAGGGTTTTAAGGCAGGGTGAGCACCAGAGAGCCCAGAAATCGAGGATGACGATTTTGCCGCGGAGGTCTTCGAGGCGGTTCAGCTTGCCGTCGGGATCGGGCAATTCCCATAGTGGGGCGGGGCGGGATGTCTTTTCCGAGATAATTTTGGCCTTGCGCTCGGCCTTGGCCTTCTCCCAATTGGCGGAGGCGAGGGCCATCACCTCCGGATAGCGGGGCAATTCAGCCAGTGGAGCGTAATCCG
>JAQVHG010000047.1 GCA_028696365.1 Methanofollis sp. | reverse complement strand
CGATGTGGTGCTGGCTCCGGTGAGGTTCGGAGGAGGAGAGGGCCCGAAGGTGCGGCCCGCGGTCGTCGTCGGGGCCGAGAGGGCCGGGGTCCTTGAAGTCTGCCCGGTTTCGAGCAGGCCGCCCTCCGACGCCCCCTTCGTTCCCATCGACCTCGACGACTTTGTCCGCGGCGGACTCGACCTCTTTGAAGAGAGTTATGTCCTCGCCGCTCACCTCTCCACCCTCAGAGTCCGTGAGATCCGGGGGAAGAAGGGTCGGTTGAACCCTGAGAGTGTCGAGAATATCGTCAGAGCGATCCCTGGCCACCGCCCGGCATGGAGATAACAGTGAGCATATCCCAAAACTCTCGCACCCTCCTCCTCACTGATGAAGAGCGATGGATGATAACGAAGAGATCCCAATTTTGTAGAAACCCTCTTAATGACTATCTCTGCGGGGGGCTGGCCGCCCCCCAGTGGAGGAGAGTGTTTTGAATTTCTGAAAGGAAGCACTTCGTTTCGAGGAGATCTTCACCCCAAGAGAGTTTTGGGATGACCTCAGTATATGGCTCTGCAGAAGCCCTCACCTCTTGTGTGGGGGAGACGTGTGTCCCCCGCCTTCCCACCTCTTCGGCCGGGGGCGCTGCCCCCGGACCCCCCGGAACAAGATTGGGCCGGGAAGGCACATTCAAACTCCTAGAAGAGAGACTACCCTCCTCGACCTATCGTGTCGCGGGGGCCCGGAGGGGCGGCCAAGCCCCCCGACAGAGAGATTCATCAAGAGGATTTCTACAGAGCCCAGTATATAACTCTGGAGAAGCCCTCCTGATGGTGCTCCTAGAGTGAGGGCGGCACACCCCCGGCAGAAATAGCGGTCTGGAGGAGTGCTACACAACCATTATTTCAACGCCGACCCCCGCACGGCAAACGATCCCCCGTGCAGATTGATCCATGGCCCTTCCACGACCCCGACGTGGCGGCCACACGGGCAGTAGACCTGATCATCTTCTCTGACGGTGTAGTCAGACGAGATCCTGGTCTTCCAGCAGTGGAGAAGCTTTCCTTTTCCGATCTTCTGGTACCTGAACAATTTACGGCCGCAGGCAGCGCAGGTGATGGTGATCATGGTAGAGAGATCTCGTGGCGGAGGCATAATGGGTGTCCCTTGTGTGTAGTAGGGACACATGCGTCACGACGGTCCCCACGCAGGGCACTTTGTTCATATGAGAACAGGAAGAGAGATCAGCCGCCACCACTCCCCCGGACCATAGTCCTCCCAGGGCCCACAATACTCTTATCGACCCTGGACCATACCCAATCAGTGTGTCGATGAAGGTAGAACTGCTTGCCATCACCCCTGACGCCGAACGGTTGATCGAGAGCGCCGGACGCACCGCATACCGCTCTTTCGACCGCCAGGCTCCGGGCAGTGAGAAGAAATTTATCAGGATGATCGTGAGAAACGGGCACGAGTCAGTGCTCGAACATGCCTACGCGACGTTTCGGATCTCTGGGATCTCTCGCGCCTGTTCCCACCAGTTGGTCCGCCACCGCCTCTGCGCTATCACCCAGCAGTCGCAGCGTTATGTCTCGGAAGACGACTTCCCGGCCGTCGTACCGGCGTCCATTGAGGGGAATGAGGAGGCGCACGCCCTCTACACGGCGTACCTTGAACAGACGCGCAAGACCTACAAGGCGCTCGCCGACCTCGGCGTGCGGCGGGAAGACGCCCGCTTCGTCCTCCCCAACGCCACCGAGACCGAGATGGTCGTCAGCGCCAACATGCGCGAGTGGCGCCACATCGTCGGGCTGCGCGGGAACCGCGGGGCCCAGTGGGAGATCAGGGCGCTCGCCATCGCACTCCTTCGTATCTTCCAGGAGCAGGTCCCGACCGTCTTCTGCGACTTCGAAGTCGACGAGGAGCAGCAAGTGGTCAGGCGGGTCGAGGTCTGAGCCTCGCCCTCCAGATCTTTTTTGTACGAGGGTCTTCACTCCTCCTTGATCAGGATCCCAGACCCCGTGATCACCTGGGTCACCGTCGGGTCGCCGCGATAGGTGACGAGCCCACTGCCCGTGATCTGGACGTCGAGCGCCTCGGTGGCGAGCACCTCGGCCCTCCCCGACCCGCTGATGACGAGGTTCGACTGTTTTGTGGTCAGGTCGAAGCCCTTGATCGTGCCAGACCCGCTGATCACGGCACTATGTTCGTCCGCCGTCCCGGAGAACCGAGTCTCACCCGATCCCGAGATCACACTCTCGAGTGCGGTCACGTTCACGTCGAGGTCAAGGGTGCCCGACCCGCTGACCGCCGTTGCCAGACGGTCCGCGACGATCTGGTCCTCGCCCAGGACCGACCCGGCTCCGTTCACCGCAAGGCCCTTCACCTCGTCCATCGCCACCCTTACGACGACCGGCGTGGTGTTCCTCACACAGACAGCGTCGTGATCGATGACCAGCACCCCTTCAGAGACCTGAGTCCTGAGCAGAGGCATGAGATTGTCCTCGGCCTCGATCATCACCGGTCCAGGCGCCCCCTGCGTCACCACCACTGTTGCAAAGGTGTTGAGGTCCACGCTATGAAATGTCCCGACGTCTCGCGTCTCTGAGACGACGTTTCCCGACCCGACCGTGCAAGGGGGCAGGGCGCACCCGGCCGTCAGCAGGAGGACGAGCAGCACCGCCGCTCCAGGGAGGTACCGTATCACTGCGCTCATCATTGGTCCCTCCACTAAGAACCTCAGGAGGTAAAATAGCATTGGGCAGGGGCGTCATGAAATGGCGCCCGCCACGTATATTGGCATGAGAAACCCAATTAATAAGGTACTCATGCGTACGCTCGACACCCGTCGTCTCTCCTACCTCTATGCCATTGTCGCGGCCTTCCTCTTTGGGAGCGGAGCGCCTGTGGCCAAACTTTTCCTCGGCGATGTGGCCCCGGTCACCCTGGCCGGACTCTTCTATCTCGGGAGCGGGCTCGCCCTTGCCTTCTACCTCCTTGCCTGCCGCGCCCTTGGCCGCGACCGGGACGGCACCGAGGCCCCTCTCGGCCGGGCCGACCTCCCATGGCTCGCAGGGGTCGTCGTCTTCGGGGGGTTCCTTGCGCCGGTCACCCTCATGTGCTCCCTTGCGTCCACCCCGGCCGCGACGGCTGCTCTCCTCCTCAACTTCGAGGCCGTGGCCACCGCCGGGATCGCCGCCTTCGTCTTCGCCGAGGCGGTCGGGAAGCGGACCTGGGCGGCACTCGGGCTGATCACTGCCTCGTGTGCGATCCTCTCGTGGGAAGGCAACGGCGCCGCCGGGTTCTCTCTTGTCGCCCTCGGCGTCCTCCTTGCCGCCACCTTCTGGGGCATGGACAACAACTTTGCGATAAACCTCTCGGCCAGGGACCCCCTCGCCATCGTGACCGTCAAGGGTCTTGGCGCAGGTTTGCTCTCTCTTGCGACCGCCGCCCTCCTTGCCGAACCCCTCCCCTCCCTGACGACCTGCCTTGCGGCGATGACGGTCGGGTGCATCAGTTATGGGGGCCTGACCAGCATCCTCTTCATCCTCTCGTTGCGGACCGTCGGGACGGCGCGGACCGGTTCGATCGTGGCCATCGCCCCCTTCTTCGGGGTTGCGGCATCGTTCCTGCTGTACTCCGCCCCGATCGATCCCGCCTTCTACCTCGCCCTTCCGGTGATGGCCGTCGGCGCCTGGCTCCTCGTTACCGAGAAACATTCACACCCCCACCGACACGAGGCGGTGGTCCACGAGCACCGGCACCGGCACGACGACCTTCACCACGATGGCCACCCCCATCCCCCCGGCACCCCGCCGCTCGATGCCTGGGGATACCACTCCCACCCTCACGCCCATCAGGAGATGGTCCATGACCACCCCCATGTCCCCGACATCCATCACCGGCACAGCCACCGGCACTCGTGAACGCTCTGCAGAGGGGCGAGAGGAAGGCACCGTCCTCGCTCTCCCTTGCAGGTTTGGGATCGCCGGTGCAGCCATGATCGGGTGTGTGGAGTAGAAGATCATGCCCCCTCTCCGTCGCCGTGATGTCCCCATTATCTCCGTCTTTGTGAGTGTCTTCTACGTTCTGGCCAATTCATGCCGGGGAGAGCCAGATCTCCCTGTGAAGAAGATACCCTTATATTCTTTCAGCAGAAAAGGGTGCAGAGTAGATCTGATTCGTGGAGTTGATTATCTGAGTAATTTCCGAAACAACAAAAAGAAGAACATGAATGATGGAGAGGTCGTACGGGTCCGCCTGCCGAACAAGAAGAAAAAGGAGATGTTTGCAAGCGCAGACCTGATGCTTGGAGCAAACCATATCCGTGTCCGCTGTTTTGACGGCACGACCCGTGTCGGCAGGATCAAAGGGAAGATCAAGAAGCGCGTCTGGATTCGGGAAGGCGACACCCTGATCGTCGTGCCATGGGACTTCCAGGCCGACAAGTGCGATATCATCTACCGCTATACCCGTCCACAGGTGGACTGGCTCCGCGGTCACGGATACCTGTAAAAAAAGATCTCTTCCTGGTGCTCAGATCCCGAGCACCTGGACCTCATATTTTTTGATGATCAGTCTGCTGACCTCTTTGAGCGTATAAGTATTGGTATCTCCGCTCTTTGTCATCCCCAGCGTGCCGGTGAGATAGTTCTCCCAGGCCTTTGGGAACCCTTCGAGGTCTGTGGCGAGATACGTGACCTTCACAGTCTCTTTGTCAGGCAGGTCCAGGATCAGCGGAGGCTTTGAGGATTTGAGTTGCATCCGCACGTTCCCCATCCCGCTCCTGGCCATGGGGCCGCTTGTGTTCAGGGCGACGAGGTTGATGACAAAGGTTTTCTCGCTTTCCTGTACATCGACGTACCACCGCGGTTCGGCAAGCATCGAGGATCCGCCTGCCTGCGCCCTGATCACCGCCCCGTTTTCGAGGGCGATGGTGGCGTCCTGGGAGTCGGCGGTGTAGACGAAGGCGCCCGGGCTGAAGGGTGAAAGTCCTTTGATCTGATCTATGGCCGAGGTGTTGTCATCTCCATCTCTCTTGATCACACTGATCTCGAACCGCTCCCTGGTCTCGGTGCAATTCTCCACGGTGAGCACCCCGCCGCTCACCTGGAGGGCGGTCTCCTTGTAGGGGACATTCTTGTAGCAGAGACTCTTGATGTCGTTCTGGAGCACCACAGTGGTCTGTTCCATGTTGCGCACGTCGGCGTTGCTCTGCTGCTGCAGGAGCATCGGATAGCCGTACAGGGTGATCAGGGCGATCCCGGTCATCACCAGTCCGAAGATGATGATAAACCCGATCGCCTCTGAGACCCCTTCTTCGTTCTTGATATTATCTGACCTCATCATTCAAACTCCGCGTGAATCATAGGTGATCCTGTTGACTCCGCTCCCGGTGGTGTTCCCGGCCACTCCCATCGTCGCTCCGATCCCGGCGATGGAGATCTCGCTCCTGACATTGTCCCGCGAGACCATGACCTGCTGGTCTGAACTGTGCCGCTCGACGTCGAGGCTGACCTGGTAGTCCTTGCCGGCGACGTCGTCAGGGATGTCGAAGGCGGTGACGATCGAACCATTGTCAGGGGCGAGCACGTAGACGTCGACGATCCGCGTCGAGATCCCGTTGCCAATGTCGGTGAAGGAGTGGTAGG
Organism: Methanofollis sp.; assembly: GCA_028696365.1. Taxonomy (GTDB): domain Archaea; phylum Halobacteriota; class Methanomicrobia; order Methanomicrobiales; family Methanofollaceae; genus Methanofollis. The sequence continues at coordinate 5,297 of JAQVHG010000047.1, read as the reverse complement.
CGAGACGGTCGGAGGGACCTTCCATGAAGATCGCGTTCACCGCGAAGGTCATGATGATGAGGAGGACCACCAGGATCCCGGAGATGGTCATGTACTCCACCAGGTTGGAGACGCCCTCCTCGTCAGTAGTATGCGGTCTCATCATAGGTGGTCACCCCATTGTTGAAGTGGATCTTGACCTCGGTATGCGTGGCAGATCCCCCGGTCTTCTCGATATCCACGACGGCGTTCTTGCGTGCGATGTAGAGCGCCTCGATGTCTTTCCAGAGTTTTTCTTTCTCCGCATCGCTGATGCTTGCGGTGGCGACGACCGCGGCCACCTCGCTCTTCACGTCCCTGATATCCTCTTTCGGGAACTCGAGCACGCTCTCGGCGGTGGTCTGCCCGACCAGGGTGGACTGGTTGATGACAAGGGCCAGGAAGAAGAAGGCCGCCGCCACCATGAAGCCCATCAGCACGATCCATTGTGCTTCGTCGTTTAACTTCTCCATATCAACACCTCCAGGAGGACGACTTGATCTCGCTTCTCGAATTCGGGAAGATGAGAGGAGAGATCAGTGCTTTCAGGTATCGTCACCAGCCGCGTCACCCGCACCGCCTGCTCGTAGTTAGTCCGTGTTTGCGATGAGAAGAACGGGGCGTTCTGCACAGTGTCAGTGTCGCTACGGTACGAGACCGAGGCGTCGTATTTGAGTGTATCTTTTCCTGACGTCCGGTTGTTCAGGAGGTTCGAGAAACGCTCGTTAAAACCATCAGTGTTCCAATCCTTGAGATATCCCACAAGTTCACTCTCGCCTCCCTGTGTCGTCGGCGTGTCCATCACCGCGAGGACATCGTTGCCGATCTGTTCTAACTGCATGTCGGTGATATGCGAATCGCCCGGAGTGTAGATGCTCATCGTCCCTGAGATGAGATAGGCCGTCGCCAGGATGATGAACGCCGCGGCAAATCCCTCGATGGTGTAGAGTTGGGCTGAGTCGTCTACCATATGGCCACCTCCAGGACGGCGGGCGTGAGGGGGGAGGGTGTGGACGCGTAATCGTAGGTGTCGTTGAGATATGTCCAGTCGGTGGTTGGTTCTGTTTTGTTGAAGGTGAACTTTATGTCCACGGTTTCGCTCGGTTTGACGATTTCATAGGTGAAGAAGCCGGGCTTAAGGATGAGAGTGATGTTATCGGCTATAGATGGTTGGTCCTCTGGATTTTTTGTCTCATCGCCGACTTTCAAGATGGAGTACCGCGTGTCCTTGAGCCGGTTGGTGGGGATCTTGCTTGGGCCGCGGAAGAGACTTAAATCTTCTAATATGACGTTCGCGTTGTCATTATAATGATTGAGGTTCTCAAGTCTCACCTCGATCCTGTCCTCATAGGGGTCGACCCGGTAGGCCAGGGGTTTACTCAGGATCTCAGAGAAGTTCAGCCTGATCGCGAAGGTCTTGGCCCCAATAGTATTATCAGAACTATGAAAGGATGAAGAGTCCTTAATCGCCGGTCCGACCTCCTTCACCATCACCATCCGCCTGATCGACCCATAGTCGGTGGTGTCCTTCGGGACAGGTGACCCGATGCTGAGAGGAGTATCACTCCCCACCTCCTTCAGCGAAATGTTGAAGGTGTACGGGTAGTCTGAGAAGAAGAGTCTGCTGGAATAGAACTTCGGGTTGGCGTTGTACTCGATCTTGTTGAAGAACCGCTCCACCTTTCCCATCGAGAGGATGCCTGGAGTGTCCTTTGAGATCGCAAGCCCCATCCGCTTGATGGAGTCGAGTGCGGTCCGCTCGCCCTCCCAGTGGGTGTGCCCGGTCATCGTCACCTCGTCGAACCACCACCCGGGATCCTCGGCCAGGATCACCCCGGTCCGGTAGGCGACGGCATCGTGGTCGACGGTCGAACTCTGGAGCGAGGCGAGCATGCCAGGGACCATCGAGGCTGCGATGATGAAGGCGAGGAGGAAGACCGTGAACCCCGCGAGAAAGTCGATGGAGAGGAGGGCGGAGTCGTCGTCTCGAAGACTCATGCAGCCGCCTCCATGTCCTGTGCATCAAAGGTGAGAGACCTGGTCTGATCTTCCTCCGACCTGATCGTGTAGACGCCGTCGATGAGCGTGAGATCGGTCACCTCGCCGAGGGTTCCGATCTCGGCGGCATGCCCCCGATACAGGGCCGAGGGCATGATGGTTGCGTCCATCTCCACCTGTTCTTCAGGGAGCGGGCCGTGCCAGACATACCGTGACCATCCGCTCTGGGAGTGGACCATGAGCGAGGTGTTCTCGGCCTGCCGCACCCCGAGGGTCCAGGTGGTCGCGTTCCCGGTGCAGTCCACGCCAGACCCGCTCACCGTGACGATCTCCATCCCGGTAAGATCCTCGAGTCCCTCGCCGTCGAGGACTTCCAGATCTCTGAGTGCCTCTTCAAACCCGATCCGCTCGACGGTGGGCTCGGTAGTGATGTCCTGGATCCCGCCCCCGCCGTCTGGCGCCGAGGTGCAGCCGCAGGTCCAGGAAAGGACGAGGATGCAGAGGCCAAGGAGGGGGGCGAGGTGCGCGAGTTTCATATGAAAGATTCATTTTGGGGAGATTGGTATATAAGACAATCGAATTTGAATTACTTCTCCCACGGCCTTAATTCATTGTTTTTCGTAGATCTGTGCGTGATCTCCCTTTGGCGAGGGGCAGTGACGAGATGCATGTGCCCTGTCCCGCACGTGGTGCGTGCCAGAGGAGGCGGCGAAATAGCGAGAGGGACGGCAGGTTCTATTTTGAGAGATGGTATTACGACCAAATATGACGGGTTTCATTCTCGATCACAAAGAGTATCTCTGATCAGACAGGATCTATGAACATGGATTGTGCATGCCCTGACTTTGACGATGTTGTCCGCTTCCATGGCCACCTCTGCCCTGGGGTCACCATCGGTTATCGGGCCGCCCTCATCGGGATGGAGCGGGTCGGCGCCACCCGTGCCCCTGACGAAGAACTTGTCACCATCGTGGAGAACGATGCCTGCGGGGTCGACGCCGTGCAGGTGATGACCGGGTGCACGGTCGGGAAGGGGAACCTGATCCTCAGGGACTTCGGGAAGAATGCCTGGACCTTCATCAACAGATCGAACGGGAAGGCCGTGCGGGTGGCGAGCAGGGGGGACGTCACGATGGACACCCTTGACCCTGAGTTCCACCCGCTCAGGGGAAAGGTGCGCTCTGGCAAGGCGACGCAGGAGGAGCGTGAGGCCTATGTCAACCACCTGCACGCCCTCTGCGAGGCGATCAAGACGCGGCCCGCAGAGGAGATCTTCCTGATCCGTGAGGTCGATCCCGAGGTGCCTGAGCGGGCCAGGATCTTTCGGTCCTATATCTGTGCAAAGTGCGGCGAGCAGGTCTCAGAGGCGAGGGTGCGGCTCGTCGACGGCGAGGTCCTCTGCATGCCCTGTGCCGGGGAGTACACCCGCGGGTGGTGAAACCCCCCGGCGCGAGAGGGCAGTGAAAATTCTGCGATGAGGACGGCAAGTCCCCCGCAGAGATGGCCATCCAGAGGATTTCTACAGAACCCAAAAAAAGTGGTGCGGAGGACGGCCACCCCCTCCGAACGGCGAGCGATCTATCCGCGCCCGAGTTCTTTGTGCGCCCGTGCAAGGTGGTGGGCGGCAAGGGCCCCGAGGAGCGAGAGTTCGCCGGCGAGCACCCCCACGCCCACCAGTTCTGCGAAAGCCCTGGCGTTCGTTCCTTCTGGCTCGCCGCCGCCCGCCACGCCCAGGAGACGGAGACACGCCGCCTGGGTATCGATCCCGGTCCCACCGCCGACCGTCCCCACCTGGACGGCCGGGAGGGTGACCGCGACATAGACGCCGTCGCCGGTCGCCTCGACAGTGGTGATCGCGCTGCTCCCCTCGACGACATGGGCCGGATCCTGACCGCAGGCGAGGTACATGGCGGCGACGAGGTTCGCCGCATGGGCGTTGAAGCCCAGCGCCCCGGCGCGTGCCGAACCGATGAGGTTCTTGCGGTAGTTGACCTCGACCATGGTCGCCGCATCGGTCTTGAAGACCCGCTGGATCAGGTCGTCTGAGAGACGGACCCCTGCGACGACGGTCTTGCCCCGGCCCTCGATGAGGTTGATCGCCGCCGGTTTCTTGTCCACGCACATGTTGCCTGAGAGGGCGATGAGCCGCGCCCCGGTCTCGGCCTCGACGAGGTCGGCGATCTCGGCGGTGGCGATGGTCGCCATGTTCATCCCCATCGCATCCTTGGTATCATAGGCGCAGCGGAGGAAGACGCTGGTCCCGGTGACATAGGGAGCGACCGAGAGGAGTGTGCCCCGCGAGGTGGTTGTCTCCGCGGCCGCGGCAAGGTCGGCGAAGTGTGCGGTCGCCCAGTCCGCGACCTCTTTTGCGTGCACCACGTCACGTGCCGCAAAGACCGGCGCCCTGGTCATCCCGTCCCTGACCACCCTGACGTCGGCGCCGCCCGCCTTCGTGATCGCCGAAGCCCCGCGGTTGGCCGAGGCGACGAGCGCCCCTTCGGTGGTGGCGAGCGGCAGATAATACTCGCCCCTCGCGTACTCGCCGTTCACCTGCACCGGCCCTGCCACCCCGACCGGGATCTGGACCGTCCCGATCATATTCTCGATGTTCCGCCTGACCACCCGGTCGATCCCGATGGTGAAAGCACCGAGGGCCGCCAGGTCAGCATCCCTCTCCTCCTCGACAAAGGTCCGCCGCACTCGAACCGCATCTTCGGGCGGGAGTTCCTTTTCCAGGGCATAGAGTTTGAGGGTTCCTTTTTTTAGTCTTGCAAGAGCATCTTCCATGGAAGTATAGAGGGATATGATACCTTTTGAACCTATGGAATCCTTTGATCCTGGGTTCCATCCGTTTTTAGGGGGGTATCTGAGCCCTCTTGATAACTGAGCCAGGGAGAAAGAGTATACGATGGAGGACGAAGAGAGAGTGCGACGATGGTGTCTGCGTGTGGAGAAACGGCGTGCGGAAGACGAGAGGCAGGCCCTCATTGCCGGAGGGCTCCTTGACCGGAGCGTGCGGCCCTGTGCCGACGGCGGCGACCTCCTCCTCCCGCTCGTCGAGGAGGTGGAAGGTGCCGAGGAGGCGGAGTTCAAACCTTTCCCTCACCACGAGGCCCTGCCCAGACACGAACTCGTCGGCGGGATCGCGCTCATGCAGGAGGAAGACAGGGCCGGTGCCGCCCGCCTTCTTGCTTCCCGCCCCTCGCTCCACACCGTCCTCTTCCCCACCTCGCCGGTGGAAGGGGAGTTCAGGACCAGGGAATTCCTGGTCCTCGCCGGCG
>JAQVHG010000343.1 GCA_028696365.1 Methanofollis sp. | reverse complement strand
TCGACCGGGAAGTGGTATGCCTGTTTCTCGGTCGAGTACGATCCCTCTCCTGCACAACAGAATGATGGAGAAATCGGGATCGATGTCGGTCTTGAGTCCTTCGCCACCCTCTCGAACGGAGAGAAGATCGAAAACCCCCGGTTCTTCCGTACCGACGAGAAAGCCCTTGCGAAAGCGCAGAGGAAACTCTCGAAGGTAGAGAAGGCTACACCCGAACGGAAGAAGGCCAGAAAGATCGTCGCACACATCCGCGAACGGATCGCCAACAGACGGCTCAATTTTGCTCATCAGACTTCCCGAAAGGTGGTGGACAGGTTCGGGACGATTGTGTTCGAGGATCTGAATATCGTAAAAATGGAAAAGAAGACCCTGTAGAATCCCTCGATCTCTCTCTCTTCCGGGGGGCTTGGCCGCCCCCCGGACCCCCCGCCACACGATAGGTCGTGGACAGCAATCCCTCTTCAAGGATTTTGAATATACCGTCCCAGCCCAATCTTTGCCCGCATTGCGGGTTGGTCATGGACCGTGACCAGAACGCGGCGATCAATATTATGAGATTGGGACTGCACTCTCAAGGGTAACATCCCAGGATGCCCACGACTGGAAGTCGGGGGAGCAGTCACTCTCTTCTTGCCAGGCAGACCCAGCGGTCATAGATCGGGTCTCGCGTATTTTCCCAGACCTCAGGTGTCCTACCGGCCGCACGACACCACCCGGCAACCATCTGGGCCTCGTCTTCAGTGGCGACTGTGATCAATGTCTCGTCAGCGAGTGCCAGGAACTCCGCGGTGATCGCCTCCCACAGTCCGGCGTCGAAAGACCGGATCGTCCCCATCATGAAGACCGCACCGTACGGCACCGGCGTGAAATAGGCCGTCGCCGCCGTCGCATCGATACACGCTGTCTCGCCGGGCACGAGCCTCTCTTCCTCGAACCCTCGAGCAAGCAGGGTTGCATCGTGGTCGTAGGCCAACGGACACATTCCGATCTCTCTGAGTGCAGCCGCTCCGACCCCAGAACCGCAACAACAGTCCAGACAGAGTGCACCCTCCTCCTTCTCGCCCCAGACTTCTCTGAGGAGACTTCTGATCTTCTCCTGGCGGTCAGGCGGAATATCCTCCATCGCTGGGCTGACTGTGCTGACAATCTCAGTGCTATAATACTCCCGCACCGCCTCCACCCAGGCCTCCCGCTTCTCCTGGTAGACCCCGACCTCGATCTCATCGAAGAGATCGAACACCTCAGGCTCAGGCGGGTGGAAGAGATAGTTCGCCCCGCCCCACCCTTCATCGGTCCTGAACGCGACCGCCAGCAGATCCTCCTCCCCGTCGACCAGGAGTTTCCCCTCCAGAGGCCGGCAGGCAAGGATCAGATCGGCCGACGCAGGGTCTGCCAGGTCCGCGAAATACTCTTCAACAAACTTCAGGCTGTTCAGTTCCAGGATCGTGTGTAGTTTCATTGCTGACCTTCTCCCCATTTCTGATGATCCTGACACCCTCTGGGGCCCGGATCGTACCGTCGACATGCGCATTCTCGTGGAGGACAAGCGACGAAGCGACGACATCGCCAAGAATACGAACCCGCTCGGCAATGTTCACTGTCTCTTTCCCCTCGACCTTCCCGTGCACCATGGTCTGGCGCCCAATATCGATGGTACCATGTGCCCGCAGACTCCCAAAGATCGTGGTGTCGCTCCCCACCTCGACCGAGTCCGCCCTGATGTTCCCGTGAAGCCTGCACCCGTTCCCGATGCTCATCGGCGCCGGGATCGAGAAGACCTTCATGTTGAGGTTTGAATTCGGCGGGATGAGCAGAGGCATCTCCTCATCGCTACACTCCTCCTCGTCCTCTCCGAAGAGCTCTGCAAGTGCGCTCTCGATATCTCCGTTCTCCTCGATCTTGAGGAGCGTCATCACATAGACAAGCAGGTACACGATCACCGGCATCGGGTTCCTGATCGAAATCCAGCCCTTCGCCTCAAACCCACGGTCGATCTGCACATTGTCCCCGATATCAAGGTCGCCCTGCACGACCAGCCGGCCGTGGATCTTCACCCCTTCTCCGAAATACGCATCATTGGCTACGATGACATCGCCGTTGATCTCGCACCAGTTGTCGATCCGCACATCTCCATCTGCGATCACGCTCCCGTTGAGGGTGCAGAACTCGCATACGATGATGTCGTTCCCTTTTAGCCCGTAATCAATGGTGCACCTATCCCCGATGATGACATTTCTCTCAGTCTTCAGGGTGTGCTCCTGGAGTTCGGTGCTGTCAGGGAGCGAGCACTGGTGGAGCCAGTCCTGAACTCCGTTCTCCATGAAACTGTATAGTTCTCATCTCCAGCCCTTATGAGGGTTTTCAATCAGTTCGATGAATAGAGCAGGTAATATTGAACCTGATCGCACCCTCAACAGGATCGCGTTCAGAGATCTTAGGGAAAAAAGGCTCTGAAGAATAATCTGAGATGGACCTTTCGCTCACGCGTACGCGATGAAAATGATCATGGCTCTACTAGATCGTGCCCTGATCTGTGTGCCTTTCCCTATCGTACGCGCCGGTCTCCCTCTCGCGCGCG
>JAQVHG010000342.1 GCA_028696365.1 Methanofollis sp. | reverse complement strand
GTGTACCTTGGTCAGTTATTTTGAAAAGATCTCTTTCAACCAATAATAGAACTCTCTCACGAGACCGTATTTATTCTTTAATCGAATCCCTTCGTTATCTCGATAATTCTTTTTTCCCTTTAGGATTACAATCTCCATCCAGTGCCCAAGGTTATTATAAACATCCATAATGGACTTTGCTTATTTAATTCCATTTGATTACATAGAATAACTCCTGGAGTTTTTGAAAGACAAAAATAGTATCCTATGTTTCAAAATAAGGATATAAAAGGGATTTTCAATTACTGTTTGAGAAAAAAAGGCGATAAAACGGCAAGAAATGGAATATCACGTCTCTCTCCTCACATGGAGCACAAAGAAGAAACCCACACCATGGTGAAACTCCTGGCTGATGACACTGTATGGGAAATATTTCTTGAAATAGTCGAAAGAGAGAAGGATTATACAGAAAATGATCAAAATCCAATCTTTTCCGCGCTTCAGTCTGTAGATCTCATCACCCTTAAAGAGTACAACGGCACTCTAATCTTTTATCCAACAAAAAAGGGATTTGAGGTTCATCAATCGCTCTGTGAGATTTTTGATACCAGAAAAACATCCATCTTCAAAAATCCACAGAGCAATCAAAACATATTCCAGATCTGGAATGACCTCGGGCAAAGGGTTCCCTTTGCAGTCAAAAGAGAGTCGTGGAACCCGGCGAGCAGTTATGAGTGGTGACAAAGGTTGAGATTAGGAAGTTCCCCCTATGGGAAGGCATGGGGATACTTCAGGAGGAGGGAACAGAACATTTCAGAGCCTGATGGTGAGCCGGGTGAGGTTAGATGTGCCGGGTGTTATCAGTGGTTTTTAGTGGATGATATCGATTTGAGTGGATATGAAGAGAGTGAATAATGCTCACCGTCTCATTCTTTGTGTACCTTGTATCCTCTCTCTTGTGTGACCATCTATAAGGTTTGATCACACCAGGATAGAAGCACGCCCCCCCCTCCTCACCTTTTCCGATACACGTTCAACCCGATCTTAACCTCCTCGTGCTCAGGCACGGAGACGTTTCCCTCGGTTGAGGCGATGGTGATCGACGTGCCCGACTTAGATGCTCCGAACTCTTTTGCGAGGGTGACGGCGATCACCAGCCTATCCCCTTCCGGTCTCATATCGACGTTTTTCATTGTCAGCAACTCCGATACACCGATTCATCGACTCCCCCAAACTCATCTCTGGGGGTGTGGGGGTGCCAGTAGAAGAGACTTCTCAAGATGCAGGGGATTGAAGAAAATAATGAGGGATCCAAGAATACTATTTACATCGACGTTTCGACATGGACGAAGATCCACTCGATTGCAGGAATGCTTGTTTCGATGATCTTCAAAGAAGAGATAAGAGTTCTGTAGAACCCCTCACCTATTGTGTGGGGGATGCGTGTCATCTGCCTCCCTCCCTCCCTCCCTCCCTCTTCGGCCGGGGGCGCGGCGCCCCCTGACCCCCGGGATCACGATAGGGCCAGGAAAGCAGAATAGATAACCATGACGAGTGCGTTGCAGTCCGCGACCAATCGTGTTCTCGAAGGCCCAGCGGGTGGCACGCCCCCCTTAGAGATAACTGAGCCGAAATAAGAGATATCGTCTTATTGTGTTGTCCCAGAAGATGGTCATCCTGTAGTTACTGGATGCAAAGAAATCTTTTCCTATACCATCGATTCCGCCTTCCCGGCTTCATCGTCGTCTCTGTGGGTTCCGGGCGGGACTCGCCACACCGGCACACTCCCTCCAGGTATTGGTGAAGATGTCTCCAGGGCCGGAAAATGAAAACAGAGGCGACGCACTGTGAGGCCCGACATGACCGGAGAGTTCAATGACCAAAAAATATATCGCACGTCTCGATCGGAACAATGATTGATATTGAGGCATAATATATATTCAAAAAGATATGATGACACGAGATCAAATTCATTTCTATGTATCAGATGGAGGAGGGTCTTTTTTTAAAAACGCACAGGAGCGAATGCATAGACGTGTGCCGACAGGAAGATCTGCGGTTTTTCATCTCCGCCCCGCGTCCTCTGACCCTCTCACGATGAGCCAGACGGACGGCGTGCTCGGTCGCAGGTGTCAGGTGATGATCAGATGAGTATCGGTATCGGCGGGATAAGAGCGGCCTTTGCTCCGTTCTTCAGGGACCCTGACCGTGCAAAACTCAGGAACATCCTGAAGGACAACCTCGGCGAGTTCAATCATCTGGATTATAAGGAGACGATGATCGAGGCGTCGAAGTTGGCACGGGTAATTATTTCGATGGCGAACAGCACGGGGGGCATCATCGTATTTGGGGTGAGAGAGCTCAAAGACAACACCTATGACCCGATCGGGCTCGACACGCTTGAGGATAAGACCCATATCCAGCAGAGGTTGAGCAGGTATATCCCTGAAAATCTCGAATACGAGATCCTCGATTTTGCGTATGACGAGTCTGAGTATGGTCTGCTGAGAGGGAAAAAGTTCCAGGTGATTTTAGTCAAAGATACCCCTGAGAACATCCCTTTTCTCCCGGAGAGCGCGGGGGAGAGTATACAGAGAAA
>JAQVHG010000341.1 GCA_028696365.1 Methanofollis sp. | reverse complement strand
CTGTGTCTTTTCTTTGAGCCAGCGGGTATACTCGTCCAGCAGGTTCTGGATCTCACTGATCATAGAATCCCTCTCTGAATATCTGGGGGATCAATAATGTTGCAGTACTGCATAAAGTCCTGCAAGGTCTGCCACGGATCTTGAAGGTGAGGAAACGCGTCTGATGGCACTGCAACCGCCCATTTATCTCCATATCCTTCCCGATATATATGCAGATGGGGGGATGGCACCTCTTCACCGTCCGGGTTTCTATGGGGTGGCCCTCCAAAATCCAGTCTGACAAGCAGGACGATCTGTCGTGCGCGGTTCTGGTATGTACCTTTCCTGAGATCGAGTCTGCCTCTCTGAATATCAAGGAAAAATGATTCACGTCCGTCATGAGACTGCAGAGGCAGAGAGAGACGCCCTCCTGCTCCTGGAAAGTGGGTCTCCTCATCATTTGCTCTGACCTTCGGGACGGCAATGAGGGCGTCGGCGGTCGTCTGGTCGAGGGTGGGGGTGCCCATCTCTCTCAGTCCTCACGGTCTCCTGGTCCTGGCCAGATATGATCTCTGTAGGTTTCCCAGTTTTCCATCATATATCCCCTTATACCATTTTTCGGACTGTATGGTGGATAGATCGAACGAAAGATTGTTTCAGCCTCGAAAAAATCGGTTCCATCGAACCGGTCGGTGTACGCCGCAAGATATAGCAGACCGATCCCGGGGGAACGTGAGCGCCCTTCGTTGCAGTGGACAAGGACACGGTTGCCTTCACGCAGACCGGTGTCGATGAATTCCAGTGCGGTATCGATGACCACCTGTGGGATGTAGGCGGGGTCGGGAGCGTCCACGAGGTTGAGAATGAGGCGGTCGCCTCGCCGTGCAAAGAGATATTCGGGGTGGTCTTTTGGAGCACCCCGGCCGGTATATCTCAATGCCAGACGGTGGTATGGCTCTTTACAGGCATGGACCACACACCATCTGGGTGCGTGTCTGACGGTCTGTTCGTAATCATATTCATTGCCGATGTACAGGTCGGGGTGGATCTCGATCATAGGGCATCATGGGGGTGAATTTCTAAAATTATACAAATTTAGGCATTTTTAAAGAATTGTATGTTTCACAGGATATATTTATGGATGATATCTTGTGAGACATAAATACAGAGATCTTAGTTTTGTCAAAACCCTCAGAATAGTTCTCTTTGGTAAGGGGGTCTTCTTGAACTCGTTATCACTCGCATCCCTCAAGCCCCCAGATGGCGATTGGGATAGAAAGGCCGGGTAAATCAAGTTGAGGGTATAGTCCGAATTCTTGAAGGGAAGTGCTTTGGTTCGAGAAGATGTTCATTGGCAGATCCTTCGGGTCCGTCGATGAACGGGGTACCGGAGGTGCAGAGAAATGAAAAATTTCGATATGATCCTGAACGGCGAGACGTTGGTGATCACCGTCGACTGCGGGAAGGAACTCGGCGAGTCGAAGTGGGGGACGTCGATCACGACTGGGCTGAATATGTATCGGAAAAAGAGTGGGGCAGGCAGGGTTTTATCCCCAAGACGTCTCTCTCCCTCAATAATACTGCCTGATATATTCATACGCCCGGTCGAAGAGGTCCTGGTCGTTCTGGAGTTGGTATTTTCTGAGCGCTCCCCGGAGAGCTTTCTTCACATCACGTTCTCCCGGGTTGCTCTGCTGCCAGCCGTCGAACCTGACCGCACGCACCACTGCGTCGATGTCATTGACGATTCTCTCGATGATCACCGGCGTCGTGTCGGTCCGTGCCTCCTCGAAGAGTTCGGTCAGGGCGGCCTTCGCCTGCTGTTGCTCCTCAATGGTTTCAACTTCTTTCTCGGCCTTCACCACATCGCGTGCAAGCCGGATGAGTGACTTCAGAAACTCCAGGCTGTCGATGAACCCCTGCTCATACTGTTCCTTGATCTGTTCCAGACGCTCTCCAAGCCTGATGAACGCTGGTTTATTGGCATGTTTCCTGAGGCGCTTGATGATCTGGATCTCCAGTTTTTTGACCTTGTGCTCGTCCCTGTTCTCCAGAAGGTCTTTGACTGTTTCCTCATCGATAACGATCTCGTCAAAGTCGTCCCTGATCCCCTCGACATGCACGTTCTCATGGATGATCTCAATGGTCTTTGCCCCAAGGTTTTTCCAGAGGAGACGGCCTGCACAATTGACCGGCCTGACTGATTCATAGACCTGGGTAAGCCAGCGGTAGTCCTCTTTGTATGGCGCCAGGAAGGGGTCTGGTGAGAGTGCCTCCCAGAGTTTTGCGAGGTTGACATAATCGAGGGCGAAGGCGTCGCGTGCCTCGTTGGTCGGGATGCACTCCTGAGCAGGGATGAGCCCTTCCCATCCGTTCACGCTCCGGTCGATGCCAGGAAAATGGGCGAGACAGGCTGCGAGGATCTTGGGGAACTGTTCTTTCAGGCTGTCGATGTTGGTGACGATCTCTTTCATCCTCTTCTCGTCGAAGGCGAGGGACTTTGCCACCTCATCGAAGACGCCGATATAATCCACGATCAGCCCGAAGGATTTGTCTGGATAGGGGCGGTTGGTCCGGCAGATCGCCTGCAAGAGGGTATGGT
>JAQVHG010000340.1 GCA_028696365.1 Methanofollis sp. | reverse complement strand
TGGTTTTTCCTCCAGCTGAAACTACTTAAACTATCATGAAAATAGTATTTAAGTATCATTGCCCAATGAGGTTGCACCAATAATGGAAAAGACTGTTTCTGACAACCTTGAGAAGAATGTGGACGAGGATCTCCTCCTCGGCACCGAGATCTCCGACTCTTCGGAGGTCGAGGTCCCTTCCAGGCTGATCGATCAGGTGATCGGCCAGGAGAACGCCGTGGAGGTGATCAAGAAGGCGGCCACCCAGCGCCGGCACGTGATGATGCTCGGCAACCCTGGTACAGGCAAGTCGATGCTTGCCAAGGCGATGGCCGAACTTCTTCCTAAAGAGGAACTCAAGGACGTCCTCGTCTATCCGAACCTCGAGGACTCGAATAATCCAGTGATCAGGACGGTCGCCGCCGGCCGGGGCAAACAGATCGTGGCAGCCCACAAGGCCGAGGCGGCAAAGCGCAAACAGATGCGTAACACCTTGATGATGCTCCTGGTCTTTGGCATCCTGGGCTACTCGCTCATCACCGGGCAGTGGCTGATGGGTATCATCGCATCGGCCTTCCTCTTCATGGCCCTTCAGTACATGCGGCCGCGTGAGGAGATGATGGTCCCGAAACTCCTGGTCTCCAACGAAGCAAACACTACCGCTCCCTTCATCGATGCCACGGGCTCGCATGCAGGTGCTCTCCTTGGCGACGTGCGCCACGACCCCTTCCAGTCTGGCGGGCTGGAGACCCCGTCCCATGACCGGGTCGAGGCCGGGGCGATCCACAAGGCGAACGGCGGAGTGCTCTTCATCGACGAGATCAACACTCTCACCCCGCACTCGCAGCAGAACCTCCTCACCGCCCTGCAGGAAGGGAAATTCTCGATCACCGGCCAGTCTGAACGCTCCAGCGGGGCGATGGTCAGGACCGAGGAGGTGCCCTGTCACTTCATCATGATCGCGGCTGGCAACCTGGACGCTATCCAGGGGATGCACCCGGCCCTGCGGTCCAGGATCCGTGGCTACGGCTATGAAGTCTATATGCAGGACACGATGCCCGACACCCCTGAGAACAGGAAGAAGTTTGTCAGGTTTGTCGCCCAGGAGGTCAAGAACGACGGGAAGATCCCGCACTTCGACCGCACGGCCATCGAAGAGGTGATCAGGGAGGCCCAGCGCCGGTCCAACCGGAAGGGCCATCTCACCCTCAAACTCCGTGATATGGGTGGATTGATCCGCGTAGCAGGAGACATCGCCAGGCAGGAAGGGGCCGAGAAGACCATGGCCGAGCATGTGCTCAAGGCAAAGGGGTCGGCCCGCTCGATCGAGCAGCAGATCACCGACGAGTACATCCAGCGGAGCCGCGAGTACGACCTGACCGTCGTGACCGGAACCCAGGTCGGACGGGTGAACGGGCTTGCGGTGATGGGATCTGACTCAGGTTCGGTCCTCCCGATAATGGCCGAGGTCACCCCAACCCAGGGGGCGACCGGGGGGATCATTGCGACCGGTCAGCTCCAGGAGATTGCCCAGGAGTCTATCAAGAACGTCTCGGCGGTCTTCAAGAAGTTCACCGGCAAGGACATCAAGAACATGGACATCCATGTCCAGTTCATCGGGACCTATGGCGGAGTGGAGGGTGACTCGGCTTCGGTCTCGGTGACGACCGCGGTGATCAGCGCGATCGAGGGGATCCCAGTCAGGCAGGACGTAGCGATGACCGGGTCGCTCTCGGTCCGTGGTGACGTCCTGCCCATTGGCGGGGTCACCTACAAGATCGAGGCTGCGGCCAAGGCTGGGATCAAGACAGTGATCATCCCGCGGACCAACCTCGAAGACGTCCTTATCGAGGAGAAGTATCGTGAAATGGTAGATATCATCCCGGTCGACCATATCGAGGAGGTACTCGAGGTGGCGCTGGTCCCGCAGAACCCAGAGCTCTTCCTGGACAAACTCAAGAGGCTTGCCGCCAGGCCGGTGAAGAAGGCGCTTGACTCGACGTCCGGGATCAGCGGCAGGCAGACGGCGGCGTGATACAATTGGAGCAGATCCGGTACTATGACGTCCGCCACGTCCATGGCTCCTCGACCCATGTGGATATCGATAACGGTGTCGTGGAGTCGGCGGGGACCAGTTATTTTGACCATGCGGTGGTCAGGGTGCTCGGCCCGAAGGGCTGGGGTGTCCTGACCCTCGACAATTTTGATCCTGAGGCGCCGCTTGAACCCCTCCTTGAGAAGGGGGTGCGCCTTGCTATGCTCACCGGCGAGGAGGTTGACCTTGCCCCGGCGCCCCGTGAGGTGCGTGCCGTGCCAGGTGTCGCCGAGGATCCGCGGGAGATCTCTCTTGAGGAGAAGACCGGGGCCCTTGCCGCGATCGAGACCGCCGCCCACCAGCCGGGGATCGTGAACACCCGTGCCCGGTATGCAGAGTTGATCGAGGCGGTGCGGTTCTTCGATTCGTCAGGGACCGAGTGTGCATACGAAGTCCCGCGTTGCGGGTTCTCGGTGACGGCGGTCGCTGCAAGGAACGGCGAGATGCAGATGGGCCGGGAGAGCGAGTATACGATCCTCGGGTTCAACCTCCGCCCCCGTCAGGAGATGG